>DAIOGR010000131.1:0-6115 GCA_036745155.1 Gaiella sp. | reverse complement strand
CGGCGGTGTCGCCCGTGGGGCTCTCGACCTGGACGAGCTCGAGGGTCAGATCCCGCAGGCGGTCGGCATCGACACGCTCCAGCATTGCTCGCTCCTTCTTGAGGTGGTCGCCAGTCATGTCGGGCGTGCCAGGCGGAAGCCGATGTGAGGCGCCCTGCGGCCGGGATAGCTGCGGCTGCGCGCGGCACAGCGGAGGTGCTGCGGGGGGCTCGCGTACGAGCCGCCGCGCAGCACGCGCTGCTCAGGCGACGATACGCCCTCGCGGCCGTCGCCGGGGTCGTACGGATAGGGACGATACGCGCTCGCCACCCACTCCCAGACGTTCCCGGCCATGTCGAGCAGCCCGTAGGGGCTTGCGCCCGCGCGGCACCCGCCGGCCGACGTCGTGCTCCCGCGCTTGGCGCCGCGCCCGAAGGTCGCGTGACGCTCGTCCGGCTCGGTCATGCCCCACGGGTAGAGCCGGGCATTGTCGCCACGTGCCGCTCTCTCCCACTCCGCCTCGGTCGGCAGGCGCGCTCCCGCCCAGGCACAGAACGCGGACGCATCGTGGCAGTCGACCCAGGTGACCGGGTGGTCGGCGTCGGGGAGCTGCAGCTCACCGCCGTCCCAGTGCGCCGGCGGCCGATGACCCGTCTCTCCTACGAAGTGCGCGTACTGGGCGTTCGTGACCGGCGTCAGCGAGAGCTCGAAGGCGTCGAGCTCGAGGGTGTGCGCCGGGCACTCGTCCGCGAGCGCCTCCCCGCAGAAGGGAGACGGATCGCGTCCCATCGCAAACGTGCCGCCGGGGACGGTGACCCAGTCGAGGGCGGAGCTGCCCTGCCCGGCGGCGGCGACGCGAAAGCCGACGTAGTGGTCGGCGGCGGCAGCGAGCAGCGGGTGCCGGGCGGCACACCGGATCGCGTCGGGGCCGTGCAGGTACGAGCCGCCGCGAACGACACGCGGATCGCGGCCGGCCGCGTCCTCGCGCCCGTCGACGGGATCGTACGGATACGGGCGGTAGGCGCTCGAGACCCACTCCCAGACGTTCCCCGCCAGGTCCAGCGCCCCCGAAGGGGAGGCTCCGGCGGGCAGGCGGCCTGCGGGAGACGGCGACCCGATGCCCCGGCCGAAGACGGCGCGCGTCGTGTCGGGCGGAAGATCGCCCCACGGCCACAGGCGGCCGTCGCCCCCGCTCGCTGCCGCCTCCCACTCCGCCTCGGTCGGCAGCCGCCCCCCGGCCCAGGCGCAGAAGGCGCTGGCGTCGTGCCACGTCACGTAGGTCACGGGCACGTCCTTCTCTCCGGCCGGCATCGAGCCTCCGGGCCAGGAGCTCGGAGCCGGCCGGCCGGTCGCCTCCACGAACAGGCGGTACTGCTCGTTCGTCACCGGGACGCGGGTGATCCGGAACGGCTCGAGGGCGACGTCGTGGCGAGGGCCCTCGTCGGCGTCCGGCGGCCATGCGCCGCGCGGGTCGCTGCCCATCGTGAACGTCCCGGCCGGGACGGCGCGCCACGCGATTCCCTGCACGGCTACCGCGGGATCACCGGCAGGACGACGTGTGACGGGCGATCGGCGTCGACGTGCACGGCCTGCTCGGCCACGACGAGGTGGGTGTGCCTCCCGACGGGCTCCCCGGTGTTCGGGTTGACGTCGAGCCGCGGCCAGTTCGACGACGAGACGTCGACCCGGATCCGGTGCCCCACGGCGAACAGGTTGCTCGTCGCCCACAGCGTGATCGTGACAGGAACGGGCACGCCGGGCTCGAGCAGCACCTCGCGGTCGAAGCCCTCCCGGTAGCGGCAGCGGATCACCGAATCGACGAGCAGCATGTCGAACCCGTCCGGATAGTCCTCGTTCGGCGGGTGCACGTCGATCAGCTTGGCCGTGAAGTCCGTGTCGAGCGCGCTGGAGGAGACCCACAGGTGCACCTCGGACGGCCCGGTCACCTCGACCGGCTCGGTCAGCGGCTCCGTCTGGAAGACCAGCACGTCGGACCGCTCCGACAGACGCGGGTACGGCGGCTCCGAGCCGAAGAACCGGGGCGCCTCGCGCTGGTCGGCCGGCCCGGGCACGAGCACGTCGCGCAGGCGCAACACCGGGTGGAGGAAGCGCGCCCACGCCTGCTCCATCCCCGCGTCCTCGTCGGGCAGCTCGCCGATCGCGCAGTAGACGCCGCCGATCGTCGGCACGGGATGGGCCGGATCGAACGAGTAGCGCCGGGGCGCGGCCGCCGCGGGCGGCGCGGTCGAGAGCGAGCCGTCGCCGTGCAGGAAGTACGTCGTCTCCACGCGCCGTGCGAGCGGCCACTCCCACTCCTCGCGCCAGCCGCCGCCGTGGTCGAGCTTGCCCTCCGCCGTCATCCGTCCCGAGCCGCCGCCCATCACGAAGAGGCGAATCGGGGCCTCACCCTCCGGGTGCCCCTTCGCGTCGTCCGGGAGCCAGCGCGAGAAGTACTCGAGCTGCTCTTCGAAGTAGCGCTCCACGCCCCACACGCTGTCGGGCCCGAAGTCGACCTCATGGCAGTACGTCGCGTCTCCTCGCATGCCGACATGGCTCCACGGGCCGAGCACGAGCCGCTGCGGTGCCGCGTTCTGGGCGGCCATGGCCGCCCAGTAGTCCGCGTCCGGCCCCGCCCAGGGGTCGAACCACCCCGACGAGACCGTCATCGGCACGTCCGCGTGACGGTCGAAGTACGCGGTGTAGTCGCACTCGATCCGCGACCACCACTCGTCGTAGGCGCCGCGCGTGTAGTAGTCGATCAGGGTCTGCTCCAGCGTGGGCACGAGCCGGAGCGAGGTCTGCCCGCGCCGCCACGGCGTGGCCCGGTAGAGCTGCCGCAGGTTCCTCAGATCGTCCCACACCTGACTCGAGAGCGCGGGGTCGTGCAGGACCTCCTGCGCGTCCTGGGCGTGGATGAAGAGCGCCCAGAACATGTGCCCCTGCATGGCCCCGCCCTCGCGGGCGCAGTTCGCGTAGTTGTTCGTCGTCACGACGTCGGGCCAGATCGCCGTCAGGTGCGGCGGTCGCTCGAGGGCGGTGCGGATCTGCACCTGGCCCGCGTACGAGCTGCCCACCGTCCCCACGCGCCCGTTCGACCACGGCTGGGCCGCGATCCACTCGACGATGTCGTAGCCGTCGCGGCCCGTGTGCGGCGTCGCCGAGTGGAAGTACGTGCCCGAGCCTTCGGAGCGATACCGGTCGCGCATGTCCACGAGCACGACCGCATAGCCGCGTGGGGCGAACCAGTCGGCGATCTCGACGTACCGCTTGGTCGCCTTGTCGTATGCGGTGTGACACATGAGCGCCGGGAAGCGCCCGTCTGCGAACTGCCCGTCCACCCCCGGCCGGTAGACGTCGAACGCCAGCCGGACACCGTCCCGCATCGGGACCATGACGTCCAGCGCGGCGACGACGCCGTACGCCACGTTACGACGGGATCACGGGGAGCACGATGTGGGACGGGTGGTCGGCGTCGGCGTAGACCGCCTGCTCCGCGACGACCTGGTGCGTGTGCCGGCCCATCGGCTCGCCGGTGTTCGGGTTCACGTCGAGGCGGGGCCAGTTCGACGACGAGATGTCGACCCGGATCCGGTGGCCCACGTCGAACAGGTTGCTCGTCGGCGGCAGCTCGATCGTGACCGGGACCACACCGCCCGGGGTGAGGAAGACCTCGCGGTCGAAGCCCTCGCGGTAACGGCAGCGGATCACCGAGTCGTTGATGAGCATGTCGAAGCCCTCGGGATAGTCCTCGTTGGCGGGGTGCACGTCCACGACCTTCGCGGTGAAGTCCGTGTCGAGCGCGCTGGACGAGATCCACAGGTGCACCGTCATCCTCCCCGTCACCTCGACCGGATCGGTCAGAGGCACCGTCTGGAAGACGAGCACGTCGGGCCGCTCCGACAGACGCGGGTACGGCGGCTCGGAGCCGAAGAAGCGCGGGTCCTCCTTCTGGTCGACGGGGCCCGGCGTTAGCAGGTCGCGCAGCCGCAGCACGGGGCTGAGGAAGCGTGCCCAGGCTTGCTCCATCCCCGCGCCCTCGGCCGGGAGCTCGCCGATCGAGCAGTAGAGCCCGCCGAGCGTCGGCACCGGGTGGGCGGGGTCGAACGTGTACGTGCGGGGCTCGGCGCCCGCCGCGGGAGCCGAGGTCGAGAGGGAGCCGTCCACGTGCAGGTAGTACGGCGTCTCCAGGCGCCGCGCGAGCGGCCATTCGTGCTCCTCGCGCCAGCGGCCGCCGTGGTCGAGCTTCCCCTCCGCCGTCATCCGCCCCGAGCCGCCGCCCATCACGAAGATGCGCACCGGCGCCTCGTCCGGCGGCTGGCCCGTCGCGTCGTCCGGGAGCCAGCGGTTGAAGAACTCGAGCTGCTCGGCGAAGTAGCGCTTCACGCCCCACACGCTCTGCGGGCCGAAGTCGACGTCGTGGCAGAAGGTCGCGTCGCCGCGCATGCCGACGTGGCTCCAGGGGCCGATCACGAGCCGCTGCGGCCTGCTCTTGCGCGCCGCCATCGCAGCGTAGTAGTCCGTGTCGGCTCCGCAGTAGGGGTCGTACCATCCGCTCGAGTACGTGCCGGGGATGTCGGCGTGCTGATCCCAGAACAGCGTGTAGTCGTGCTCGACCCGGTCCCAGTACTCGTCGCGGGCGCCGCGCGTGTAGTAGTCGATCAGCGAGTCCTCGAGCGGCGGCACGTGCCGGAGCGCAGTCTGCCCGCGCTGCCACGGTGTCGCGCGGAAGAGCTGCCGCAGGTCGCGCAGGTCGTTCCAGACGTCCTGCTGCTTGCCAGGGTCGTCCGCGATGTCCTGGGCATCCTGGGCGTGGATGAAGAGCGCCCAGAACATGTGCTGCTGCATCGCGCCCCCCTCGCGGCACTGGTTCTGGAAGCTGTCCGTCGGCACCACGTCCGGCCAGATCGCGGTCAGGTGCGGCGGCGCCTCGATCGCCGTTCGCACCTGCGTGATCGCGCCGTACGAGCTGCCGACCGTGCCGATGCGGCCGTTCGACCAGGGCTGGGCCGCGATCCACTCGCAGATGTCATAGCCGTCGCGGCCGGTGTGCGGCGTCGCGGCGTGGTAGTAGACGCCGGAGGCCTCCGAGCGGTAACGGTCGCGCAGGTCGACCAGGACGACGTTGAAGCCCTTCGGGACGAAGAAGTCGGCGATCTCGCTGTAGCGCTTGTCGGTCTTGTCGTAGGGCGTGTGGAGCATGACCGTCGGGAAGCGGCCCTCGACGAAGTCGCCCTCGTGGGCCGGCCGGTAGATGTCGAACGCAAGCCGGACACCGTCCCGCATGGCGACCATCACGTTCTTCGACAGGACGATCCCGTAGCCGCTCACACTTCCTCCCTCTCGATGATCAGGTTCCCGACCTCGTCCACGCGCACCACGAAGCCCGGATGGACGACCGTCGTCGAGTCGAACTCCTCTACCACGGCGGGGCCTGCGAACGTGGCACCGGCCGGCAGCCCGTAGCGGTCGTAGATCGGGCAGTCGACGTAGTCGCCCGCTTCGGCGAAGTAGACGGGCCGCCGCTGCTTGGGCGCCGGCGTCTCGCCCGCCTGCAGCCGCTGTAGCGGCGGCTTGGCGATCCTGCCGATGCTCGTCAGCCGCAGGCTCACGACCTCGACGGGCTCTTCCGGGGCGGCGAACCCGTACGTGCGGTCGTGCTCGGCGTGGAACCGCGCGAGCAGGTCGTCGCCCGCCGGGATCGTCAGCTCGTAGCTCTGCCCGACGTAGCGCAGGTCGACCTGGCGGAGGAACTCGATCGACTCGCCCCCGAGCCCCTCGCGCTCCAGCTCCGTCCGCCCCGCCTCCTCGAGGTGGGCGAAGGTCGTGGCGACCTCGCCGTGGTCGAGCTCGTCGAGCCTGCGCATGACGGTCGTGGCCGTGTCGCGCTTGAGGTCTGTCGTCAGCAGCCCGGTGGCGGAGAAGATGCCGGGGCTGCGCGGGATCAGCAGCGTCGCCATCTCGGTGTCGCGCATGAGCGCGTTCGCGTGCACCGGCCCGGCGCCGCCGAACCCGACGAGCACGAAGTCGCGCGGGTCGTAGCCGCGCTGAACGGAGATCAGGTGCAGGGCGTTGACCATCGCCGCGTTCGCGATCTCGACGATGCCGTTCGCCGCCTCGGTGACGCTCAGCCCGAGCG
>DAIOGR010000130.1:0-6140 GCA_036745155.1 Gaiella sp. | reverse complement strand
CGGCGGAGCCGAGCCGCAGCGCCCGGATGCCGAGCTCGTACCTGCCCTCGCTGTCACGGATCACCCACGCGCGCTCGTGGAGGACCGCTGCAATGCGATGGATCGTGCTCTTGGCGACGCTCAGCTCGCGGGCGATCTCCGAGAGCTGCATGGGGCCGCGATGCGCGAGCAGGTCGAGGATGCGGAGCGCAGCGTTGACCCCCGCGGACGTCGACCTCGACACGCTGGGCTCTCCGCGCCGCCCGTCGCGCGCGCTGTCGGAGAGCGTCGTCATGCACGCAAACATAGTGGTGCACCCCGTGCATGTCGAGACATCGATCCGGATCTGGCTTGCGATCCTTGACCAGACGGGGCTGGTATGCGATAACGGGCCGACCTAGTGGCACATCGTTCCGTGGGTAGAACGGATCAGTCGGAGTTGGAACTTTCGCTCGAGGCTGTCGTCATACCCGTCAAGACTCGGAGTCCCCACTCTTGAAGGGAGTGCGATGTTGGATCGGGAAACGACAAGGCGCATCGAGCAGTACCGCCGCAACGAGGCAGGTCCGATCGAGAACAACCTGATCGACGAGCTGGTCGCCGGCGAGATGGACCGGACGGAGTTCCTCCGTCGCGGCGCGATGTTCGGCCTCTCGGCCGGCATGTTGGGCACCCTGCTCGCCTACGTCGGCGAGGCCGGTGCTGCTCCGCTCGCGCAGACGAGCCGTGGGGCGGTGAAGGCGGGCGGCACGATCAAGGTCGGCCTCGCCGCGCCCGCGGGCCCTGTCGAGCCCTATCTGCTCAACGACGGCGGCGCTCTCGCCTTCGCCGGCATCCCCGGCGAGTACCTCACGTTCACGAACCCGCAGGGCGTGTGCGTGCCGTGGCTCGCGACGAGCTGGAAGCCGAACAAGGACGCGACGGTCTGGACGTTCCAGCTGCGCAAGGGCGTCAAGTTCCACAACGGCCAGACGATGACGTCCAAGGACGTCGTCGCGAGCATGAAGCAGTACGTCGGCAACAAGTCGTCGAACGCCGGCCTCTCCCCGTACTTCGACGCCGCCGGCGTCTCGGCTGCCGGCCCCTACACGGTGGTGTTCAAGCTGAAGTCGGCGATCGGCGTGTTCCCGTACCTGCTCAGCCAGACGACGTACCAGGCGATCATCCAGCCCGCCTCCTTTGCGGCGAAGCCGGGTGAGTGGGTCAAGGGCGGCATGATCGGCACGGGGCCGTTCAAGCTCAAGGACTACCAGGAGAAGCGGAGCGCGCAGCTCGTGCGCAACGACGCGTACTGGGGCGGCAAGCCGCCTCTCGACGGGGTCAACGTCACGTTCTTCGCGATCAACTCGGCACTCGTGCTCGCGCTGCGGGCCGGGCAGGTCGACCTCGCGATGCAGCTCTCGCCGCAGGAGGCCCAGCCGTTCAAAGGCAACTCGAAGTTCACGTACTACGCGCTGCCGACTGCCGCGCACCGGCAGTTCTGCATGCGGTCCGACGAGGGCGTGCTCAAGGATCCCCGTGTGCGCCGGGCCATCGCCCTCACGATCAACCGGCCGCAGCAGCTCGCGAAGATCATGCTCGGTGCCGGCCAGGTCGGCAACGACAACCCGTTCTGGAGGGGATTCCAGTCGACCGACCGCTCGATCAAGCAGCGGACGCAGGACGTCACCCTTGCGAAGGAGCTGCTCAAGGCGGCCGGTGCGGAGAACCTCAAGTTCACGCTCACGACCTGGAACTTCCTCGACCATGCCGACCATGCGGCCTCGATCCAGGCGTACGCGCGCGACGCGGGCATCACCGTCAACCTCGAGATCATGGACGGGAGCAAGTACTACGACTCCGAGCCGGCAGGGGCGGACTATGCGAGCACGACCCCGTGGCTGAACCGAACAGCGACGCTGACCGAGTACGGGGCTCGCGGCGTGCCGAACGTCTACCTGACCCGGTGCTACATGTCGACCGGCGACTGGAATGCGTCGCACTACAAGAACACCGAGTTCGACTCGCTGGCGAAGACGTATCTCGGGGCGCCCGAGCTGGCGGCGCAGAGGAAGGCGACGAAGCGGATGGCGGGGCTCCTGCTCCGCGACACGCCGGTCGTCACCGACTACTTCATCAGCTACGTGACGGCAAGCTCCTCGAAGGTCAAGAACTACGTCCCCGAGGGGATCTCGCACGTGCGGCTGGCGAAGGTCTCGCTCGCCTAGCCGACCTCGAGGCTCCGTTCCGGCCGGGCAGCTCCCGGCCGGAACGGAGCCTCGACCAACCTCCCCTTGGCCCGTTACATCCTCAAGCGCATCGGCCTCGCGCTCATCACGCTCGTGCTCCTGAGCATGATCGTGTTCGCGGTCTCGACCATCCTGCCGGGGAATGTCGGCCGGTCGGTGCTCGGGCCGTTCGCGACGCAGGAGTCGGTCGACGCCCTCAACGAGCAACTCGGTGCCAACCGGTCGGTTTTCGTGCAGTACCAGGACTGGGCCAGCGGGCTCGTCCAGGGAGACCTCGGCACGTCACTCACGAAGAACGTGCCCGCCTGGGATCTGCTTGGCCCGGCCCTCTCGAACTCGTTCAAGCTCGCGATCGTCGCATTCCTGATCTGCGTGCCGCTCTCTATCCTCGGGGGCATCATCGCCGGCCTCCGCTACGGGAAGGCGACGGACAAGAGCATCACGATCGCCGGCCTCTCCTTCTCGGCCATGCCGGAGTTCGTGACTGGCATCTTTCTCATCCTCGTGTTCGCCGTGTGGCTCGGCTGGCTGCCCGTCACGGCCCAGTGGGAGCAGGGCGCCGGAGTCGCAACCCAGTTCAAGTACCTCCTGCTGCCTGCGTTCACGCTCACGCTTGTCCTCTTCGGCTACATCGCACGCATCACGCGCGCCTCGATGATCGAGGCGCTCGACAGCGACTACGCGCGGACTGCCCACCTCAAGGGGCTGCCGGCCTCCGTCGTCGTGCGGCGGCACGTGCTGCGGAATGCGCTCCTGCCCACGATCGCGGTGGTCGCCGTCCAGATCGGCTACCTCGTCGGCGGGCTCGTCGTCGTCGAGGTGCTCTTCAACTACCAGGGGATCGGCAGCCTCATCTACGAAGCGGCCCGCCAGAAAGATCTGCCGCTCCTCACCGCAGGGGTCCTCGTGGTGGGCATCGTCTACCTCACCGTCACCCTCGTCGCCGATCTGCTCTACGCGGTTCTCAACCCGCGGATTCGCTTCGGGAGCACGGAATGAGCACCGCCGAGGTCACGACCGCGGCACCGACACGCTCGGAGGCACGGATCGCGCGCTCGGAGAGGATCAGGCTGCTGCTCCGCTCGCCGACCGTGATCGTCGGCGCGATCGTGGTCGCCTTCTGGGTCTTCTGCGCGCTGTTCCCCGGGCTCGTCGCGCCGCACGACCCGATCTTCGACAACCAGTTCCCGACGGGCCTGTCGCCCGAGTGGAGCCATCCGTTCGGCACCGACACGAACGGCCGCGACGTCTTCTCGCGCGTGCTGGCCGGCTCGCGGAACATCCTTCTCATCGCCCCCGCGGCCACCCTGCTCGGCACCGTGCTCGGCACGATACTCGGCCTCATCACGGGATACCTGCGCGGCGTCGTCGACGACGTCATGAGCCGCTTCATCGATGCCGTCATGTCGCTGCCGCTGATCGTGACGGCGATCCTGATCGTGACCGCCGTCGGGAAGTCCGGGAACTGGGTCGTGATCCTCGTGATCGGCCTGATCTTCGCTCCCGTGGTGTCTCGCACCGTCCGCGCGGCCGTCCTGCAGGAGGCGGAGCTCGACTACGTGCAGGCGGCGCGCCTGCGCGGGGAGCGAGCGCCCTACATCATGGCCTCCGAGATCCTCCCGAACGTGATGTCGCCCGTCGTGGTCGAGTTCACCGTTCGGCTCGGCTACGCGATCTTCACGGTCGCCTCGCTGACCTTCATCGGGTTCGGGGTGCAGCCGCCGTCACCGGACTGGGCGGCGCAGATCAACCAGTACTGGACGTTCGTCGACCCCTACTGGTGGATGACGTTCTTCCCGGCGCTCGCGATCGCGAGCCTCGTCGTCGCCGTGAACCTCGTCGCCGACGGCATCCGGGAGGTGTACGAGCGATGACGGACGCGACAGCACCCGAGACGGCGACCCCCCCACTGGCGCTGGAGGTCGCCGACCTCGAGCTCGTCTACAAGGTGCGCGGTGTCGACCGGCCGGTGCTGCGCGGCGTGTCATTCTCGATCGAGCGCGGCCACTCGTACGGCCTCGTCGGCGAGTCCGGCTGCGGCAAGTCCACGGCCGCGCTCGGCATCGTGCGCTACCTGCCGCGCAACGGGCGCATCACGACCGGCCGGGTCTCCGTCGCCGGGAAGGACGTTCTCTCGCTCGGCGGCTCGGGGCTCCGCGACTACCACGCGCGAACCGTGTCGATGGTGTACCAGAACCCCGGCTCGGCTCTGAATCCAGGGATGCGCGTCGGCGCCCAGGTCGCAGAGGCGTTCACCGTGCTCGGCGTGCACCGGAAGGAGGCGCGCGAGCGCTCGCAGGACGCGCTCGCGCGGGTGCAGATCGCCGATCCGTCTTCGGTCATGGACCGCTACCCGCACCAGCTCTCCGGCGGGATGCAGCAGCGCGTCGTGATCGCGATGGCGCTCGCGAAGGACCCGGCGCTCCTGATTCTCGACGAGCCCACGACGGGCCTCGACGCCACGGTCGAGGCGGAGGTGCTCGATCTCGTCGCGAATCTTCAGGCCGAGCTTCAGACTGCGGTGCTCTTCATCAGCCACAACCTGGGCGTGATCGCGAAGATGTGCAACCGGGTCGGCGTCCTCTACGCAGGTCGCCTGGTCGAGGAAGGCCCGGTCGAGACTGTCCTGCAGGATGCACGGCATCCCTACACCGTCGGGCTCCTGCGCTGCATCCCGCGAGGCGGCGTGCGCAAGGATCGGGGCCGGCTCGACACGATTCCCGGCTTCCTGCCGAGCCTCGGCGCCACGATTGCCGGCTGCGTCTTCGCCGATCGCTGCGCGCTGGCCGACGACCGCTGCCGGACGGAGGAGCCCCCCATCGAGGCGGTCGCGGGCGACCACCTGGCCCGCTGTTTCCATCACGAGCGCGCCCAGGAGCTGCCGCGAGAGCAGGTCGCGAACATCGCCCTGCCGGCCGTGCAGCGCGAGGCGCCGCCGCTGCTCCGTTTCGACGACCTGGGCAAGGTCTTCCACCAGCACGGCATCGACATCCACGCACTCGTCGGCGTCAGCACGGCACTCTGGCCCGGCGAGACGCTCGGGCTCGTGGGCGAGTCGGGGAGCGGCAAGACCACCCTCGCGCGCACGCTGCTCGGAATCATCGGCCCGACGTCCGGCTCCGTCGAGCTCGAGGGCCGCGTGCTCGCCCCCCGCTTCCAGAAACGCTCGAGGGACGACCTCCGCTCGATCCAGATCGTCTTCCAGAACCCGGACTCGGCGCTCAACCGGCGTCACTCCGTGCAGCGGATCCTGCTGCGCTCGATGCGCAAGCTGGCCGGGATCGGCGGCTCGGAGGCGCAGGCACGCGTGAGCGCGCTGACCGAGCGCGTCCGCATCTCGGAGCGCACGCTGACGCAGAAGCCCGTCCAGCTCTCAGGCGGCCTCAAGCAGCGCGTTGCGATCGCGCGCGCCTTCGCCGGCGACCCGAAGCTCGTGGTGTGCGACGAGCCGACGAGTGCGCTCGACGTCTCGGTGCAGGCCGCGATCCTGAACCTCCTCGTCGAGCTGCAGGCCGAGCAGGGTGTCTCCTACATCTTCATCTCGCACGACCTCGGCGTCGTCCGCTACATCTCGGACCGTATCGCGGTCCTCTACCTGGGTCGGCTGATGGAGCTCGGGCCGGCCGATGTCGTCTTCGACGGGCCGCACCACCCCTATACCGAGGCGCTTCTCTCCGCAGTCCCGACGATCGACGGTGGGGGCCGCGAGCGCATCCGCCTCGCGGGAGACATCCCGAGCGCTGCCGAGCCGCCCAGCGGCTGCGTCTTCCAGACCCGCTGCCCCCGCAAGATCGGCGCGGTCTGCGAGACCACGGAGCCGCCGCTCGTCGAGGTCGAGGAAGGGCATCTGATGCGTTGCCACATCCCGCTCGAGGAGTTGCGGGCGCTGCAGGCGAAAGGTGCGCCGCCGGCGAGAGAGACAGTGGCGCAGTG
>DAIOGR010000129.1:0-6185 GCA_036745155.1 Gaiella sp. | reverse complement strand
TGTACGGGCACGTGGAGACGCTCGAGGAGCGCGTCGAGCACATGCGCCGCGTGCGTGATGTGCAGGACGAGACGGGCGGCTTCCGGGCCTTCATCTCGTGGACGTTCCAGCGCGACGGCAACCGCCTCGACGCGGAGGTGCGCGACGAGGACATGCCCACGTCGTTCGACTACCTGCTCACCCAGGCGGTCTCCCGCATCTACCTCGACAACGTGCCGCACATCCAGTCGTCGTGGGTGACGCAGGGACTGAAGATCGGGCAGGTGGCGCTCGGCTTCGGCGCCGACGACATGGGCTCCGTGATGATGGAGGAGAACGTCGTCTCCGCCGCCGGCACCACGCACCGCACCTCCACCGACGAGCTCGTGCACCTGATCAGGGCGCTGGGCAAGATCCCGGTGCAGCGCGACACGCTGTACCGCGACGTGAAGGTCTTCTAGGCCGGTAACGGTCGCTCGACCGGCAGGCGCCGTCGTCATCCTGCGTTCATCTACGAGTCGTACGTTCTGGCTCGATGAGCGATTCGATCAGCGTACGACGCGGCCTCGGGGCACTAGCCGTGCTGGGGGGCGGCGTCGTGACGGCGCTCGTCGTCTGGTCGCTCCACGGAGGGAGCGGTGGCAGCACGGCGTTGCCGACGGCCGTGGCGGCGCGCGGCGACGTGATCCTTGCAGTCCGCGGTGTCGGCCGGATCGTCGCAGCCGGCCCGCGCAGCCCGATACCGGTACCCGCAGCACAGGGCTCGGCAGCCGCGCCGGGCGCTTCGGCCGCTCCGGCAGACGCGGTCTTCGCCACGGCCAGCGGCCACCTCGCCCGGTACCTGGTCGCTCCGGGTGAGCGGGTCTCGGCCGGCCGGCCGCTCGCGGTGCTCGGCGACGGCCGTGTGGCCGCCGACGCGCTCGACCAGGCCCGGAGCGAGCTCGAGGCGTCCCGGCTCGAGCTGCAGCTGAAACAGACCTCCGACCCGGGCCGCGGACTGCCGCCGTCGGCGGCGGAGTTGACCGCGGCCCGTGTAGCAGTGGCTGCAGCTCGGCGAAAGACGCGACTCCTCGCGCAACCCGTGACGACGGAGGTCACGGCGGCGCGACTCGAGCTGCGCAAGGCCGAGGCCGACCTTGCGATGCTTTTGCGCGCCCCGACGCCGGTTGCCCTGGCCGCCGCGGAGCGCGGAGTCGGCGTCGCCTACGGGAAGCTCGCGCAGGCGAGCGGGCCTTTGACCCCCGCCGACGTCCTTGCCCTCCAGCTGGAGTTGACGAGGGCGCAGGCAGACCTCGAGGCGCTCCGGCTACCGCCCAGTGTGACGGCCGTCGCAGCTGCGAAGCTGGCGGTCACGCTTGCGCAACAGAGGCTCGCCGAGCTTCCAGGCGGCTCTCCCGCGAGCGACGTGACCCAGGCACGGCTCGAGCTGGCGAAGGCGCAAGCCGACCTGGAAGCCCTTCAGCGGGCGCCGAGCGCGACTGCGGTTGCGGCGGCGCAGGCGGCCGTCGACCTCGCCGTCGCGAGGCTCGCGAACGCCACTGGACCGCCGAGCTCCCTCGCGGTCGCCTCTGCGCGGGCAGAGCTCGACAGGGCTCGGAGCGAGCTCCAGACGGTGAGGCTCCGCGCCGGAGCAGCCGCGCGGCGGGCTGCCCGGTTAGCGGTGACGCTGGCGCGGCAGAAGCTCGCCCAGGTCGGGCGGCCCTCAGCGACGGCGCGCGACGGCGCCCGCGTCGAGCTCACGAAGGCGCTCGCCGATCTGGACGCGCTGCGCCGCCGGGGCGGGCCGGCAGGCCCCACCGAAATCGCTTTGGCGCGCCTCAAGGTTCGCTCCGCGGAGGCCCGCGTCGACGCTGCTCACGCCGGGCTGGTGCGACTGACCGTCGCCGCCCCGCGAGCCGGCATCGTGACCGCGCTCGTCAGCGTCCCCGGCTCGTCCGTCGACCCCACGACACCGATTGCCACCGTTTCCGATCTCGACCACCTCGCCGTCGACGTCGACCTGAGCGAGTTCGACGTCGCCCAGGTACGCCGCGGTCAGGCGGCCGTCGTCAGCGTGGACGCGCTCGGCGGCAAGCGCTTCACGGGGTCCGTTGCTTTCGTCGCGCTGACGGGCGTGCAGAACGGCGGCGTCGTCACGTTCCCGGTACGGATCGGGCTCGAGCGCCTGACCGGCGTCAGGCCCGGCATGAACGTCAGCGTGCGTATCGTCGTCGCGAAGCGGCTCGGCGTCCTCCACGTTCCACTCGAGGCGGTCGCACGAGACGGTGAGAAGACGACCGTGACAGTGGTGGACGCGGCCGGTACGCAGTCCACCCGCACGGTCCGGCTGGGTCTGGCCGACAACAAGATCGTCGAGATCCGCAGTGGCCTGAAGGCGGGCGAGCGGGTGGTGCTCGAGGCGGGCGGCGGTGCATGAACGTCCTCCAGCTCGAGGACGTCACGAAGGCCTACCAGACCGGCGAGGTGCTCGTCGAGGCTCTTCGCGGCGTGAGCTTCGGTGTCTGTGAAGGCGAGTTCGTGGCGATCATGGGCGAGTCCGGCTCCGGCAAGACGACGCTGCTCGGGATCCTCGGCTGCCTCGACCGGCCGACGAGCGGCTCGTACAGGCTCGTGGGCGAGGAGATGGGGCACCTCTCGGAAGCCCGCCGGGCACGGCTGCGGGGCGAGCGGATCGGGTTCATCTTCCAGGCCTACAACCTCCTGCCCCGCACGACCGCCGCCAGGAACGTCGAGCTGCCGCTCATCTACGCGGGCGTACCGGTGCGCGAGCGGCACCGCCGTGTGCTCGAGGCGCTGGCGGAGGTTGGCCTCGCCGACAGAGCCGGCCATCAGCCGAACCAGCTCTCCGGTGGCCAGCAGCAGCGCGTCGCGATCGCCAGGGCGCTTGTCGCGAGCCCGAGCGTCCTCCTGGCGGATGAGCCGACAGGGAATCTCGACTCGGCCAGCGCGGCGGAGGTGCTGAACCTGCTCGCGCGCGTCCACGAGGAGGGGCGAACGATCGTGATGGTCACCCACTCGAGCGAGGTGGCGCAGCGGGCATCGCGGATCCTCCGCTTCGCGGACGGGCTCCTCGTCGGCGACGAGACGCTCGCGCTGCGATGACGCGGATGCTCGAGCAGGTACGGATCGCGCTCGCGGCGCTGCGTGGGAACTGGTTTCGGGCGATGCTGACGGCGCTCGGGGTGGTCATCGGCGTTGCCTCGCTCGTCGCCGTCACCGCCGTCAGCGCGGGCGCACAGAAGGAGGTTGCGGACAGCATCCGCCGCCTCGGCGCCAACGTCGTGCTCGTGGACGGCGAGTTCATCACGATCGGCACGGGCCAGTCGGCGACCGAGCGGACGATCACGCCGGACGACGTGGCGGCGATCGCGAAGCTGCCGACGGTCGACGCCGTCGCACCTCATCAGGATCTCGAGAGCCTCAGCGTCTCGGCCGGCCGCTACCACACCGTGACGCACCTCTTCGGGGTCACGCCGGCCTATGCCGACATCTACAACCAGGCGGCAGGGAGCGGTCGCCTGCTGTCGGCCGCCGACATCGGCTTCGGCCGCAGCGTGATCGTGCTCGGGACCGTGCCGGCGGCGAAGCTCTTCCCCGGCAGGAGCCCGCTCGGTGAGACCGTCCGGGTGGGCAGTCACGAGCTCGAGGTGATCGGCGTTCAGGCGCGCAAAGGGAAGCTGGGCGGCGAGAACCTCGACAATCGCGCCTTCGTGCCCCTTCCCGTCGTTCTTCGTGTCCTGCTCGGCGGAACCACGACGAAGAGCGTCAGTGTCCGTGTCGCCGCCGCAACGGAGATCGAGGCGACGATGGATGCGATCACGGAGCTGCTCCGGCGAGAGCACAACCTGCCGGCCTCGTACGCCGACGACTTCTCCGCCGAGGATCAGGCGCAGTCCGTGAAGGAGGCGCAGAAGGCGACCGGGACATTCCGCCTGCTCACGTTCGCTCTCGGGGGGATCGCTCTGCTCGTGGGCGGGATCGGCATCATGAACATGATGCTCGTGTCGGTGCGCGAGCGGACGCGGGAGATCGGGATTCGCAAGTCGGTCGGAGCCGATCCCCGGGCGGTGCAGATGCAGTTCCTGATCGAGGCGGTCGTGCTCAGCACCTCCGGGGGCGTTGCTGGCCTGCTCGCCGGGATCGTCTCGACGAAGCTGATCGGCGCGTTCGCCGGGTGGCAGACCTTCATCGCGCCGGGGTCGCTCGTGCTGGCGTTCACCGTCGCTGTCGCCGTCGGCCTCTTCTTCGGGTATTACCCGGCGCGGCGGGCGTCGCGGCTCGATCCGATCGCCGCGCTCCGTTACGAGTAGGCACCGGTTCTGCCGAAACGTGCAGTCGGGTGTCCGCCGGAGTTGAGGCGATGATCCGCCCGAGCGTCGTCGCGAAGTCCACCTTGAATCGGGGTGGAATCCGCCCCGCCCGATTCGTTAGCAGCGGGTAAGGGCGAGCGGTCTTCTCGAATGGCTCCGCTACCCTCGATGCGGTCGATTGGGACGCCGCCTCCTCATCACCGCGCTGACCGCGCTCTGCCTCGCGGCGCCCGCGGGGGCGCAGTCGCGCGCGCTCTGGCCCGGTGTCACCTTCGACACCGGGGTGCAGTTCACGCCGAACGGGCCTGTCGCGATCAACATCCTCATGGGCCCGCGCCCTGCCTCCGGCGCCACGACACTCGCTCCCGTTCTCTCCAACGAGTCTCTCACAGGCACGGAGACCCTGACGGCGATGCAGCGGCGCATCGCCTCGTCGGCGACGACGGCGGGTGTGAACGGCGACTTCTTCACCTTCGCCACGGGCGTGCCGACGGGTGTGTTCATGCGCGACGGCCAGGTTGCGAGCCCCCCGTACGGCTCCCGCTCGAGCGCCGGCGTGACGGCCGACGGCACCCTCGACATACGGAGGATCTCGTTCTTCGGGACCTGGCAGGGGACGGGCGTCAAGCGCTCGCTGAGCACGCTGAACGAGGCCCCTCCCGCGAACGGCGTCGCCCTCTACACGCCCTCGTGGGGGCAGGCGACGCCGGCGCTCCCCGGCTCCGTCGCCACGATCCTGTTCCCGTTCCCCGCCGCCGTTCCCAACGCCGACCTGCAGGCGCCCGTGGTCGAGACGCGGGTCGGCGGAGGTGCCGTGCCGATCCCGATCGGGGGCGCAGTCCTGGTCGCCCGCGGCCAGTCCGCCGCCGCACTCACCGCGGAGGCCCCGGTGGGCGGGACGGCGACGGTCAGGCTCATCTTCAAGCCGGACTGGCCCGGTGTCGTCGCGGCCATCGGCGGCGGCCCGCAGATCGTCCGGAACGGCGCACCCGTGTTCCGCGCAGGTGAGGCGTTCACCTCGAGCCAGTTGAGCCCGCGGTCGCCGCGCACGGGGATCGGGCAGCTCGCAGACGGGCGCATCGTGCTCGTCGCCGTCGACGGGCGACAGCCCGGCTACTCCGTCGGGATGACGAACTTCGAGCTTGCGCAGGCGCTCGTCCGCCTCGGCGCCGTCACCGGGATGGCCTTCGACGGTGGAGGCTCGACCTCGATGGCCTTCGACGGCAGCCTGCTCAACCGGCCCTCCGGCTCCGGCGAGCGCCCCATCTCGACGGCCCTGATGTTCGTGTACACGGGCGTCTTCGTGCAGCCCGCCGTGTCCGTCGTCTCGCCGGACGGAGACGGTGTGGCCGACCGGCAGAGCCTCCGGTACAAGCTCGTGCGCCCATCGACGACTACCGTCAGGCTGACGGCTCCCGACGGGAGCATCGCCTACACCGAGACCGGCGAGCGCCAGCCCGGTAGCTACAGCCTCCGCTTCCCGCCGCCGCCGAGCCCGCCTCCTCCGGCGCCCGAGCCAGCCCCGCTTCCGGTGCCGCCCGTCACGCCGCCGCCCCCGCCGCCCGAGCCCCCGCCGCCTCCGCCGCCCTCCGCCCCGATGACGCTCTCCCGCAGCGCCGACTCCCGGCCCGCCGACGGTCGCTGGAAGCTCTCCGTCACGGCGACCGACGACACCGGGCAGCCGTCCGAGATGACGCAGGTGTTCACCGTCAACACCACGCTGGGCTACCTGAAGACGGCGCCGCGGAAGCTCTTCCTGCCGCCGCTCGGTCGCGATCTCTCCATCGGCTGGAAGCAGTCCCGGCCCGCGCGCGTCGTCGTCACGGTCGAGACCCCGGCCGGCGAGGTCGTGCGGACACTCGCGCGGCGCCGCTACGCGGCCGGTGACCCGGCCGT
>DAIOGR010000128.1:2916-6265 GCA_036745155.1 Gaiella sp. | reverse complement strand
AGAAGCGAAGCGCCTCTACGTGGTCGAGCAGGGCGGCCTGATCCGCGTCGTCGAGAACGGCGCCGTCCGCGCGCAGCCGTTCCTGGACCTGCGCGCCAAGGTGCGGGCCGGCGGCGAGCAGGGCTTGCTCGGGCTGGCCTTTGCACGCGACTACGCCACGAGCCGCACGTTCGTCGTCGACTACACGGACCGCAACGGCGACACCCGCGTCGTCCGCTACCGCTCCGACGGCACGAAGGGCTTGCCCGGAAGCGCGAAGCAGCTGCTCTTCGTGAAGCAGCCGTACGCGAACCACAACGGCGGCATGGTCGCGTACGGCCCCGACGGGTACGTGTACGTCGGCATGGGCGACGGAGGCTCCGGCGGCGATCCGGAGAACCGTGCGCAGAACATGTCGACGCTGCTCGGCAAGATCGTTCGTCTCGACCCACGCAAGCCGGCGACGAAGCCGGTGATCGTCGTCGCAGGCGTGCGCAACCCCTGGCGCTTCTCGTTCGACCGCAAGACCGGCGACCTGTACGTCGGGGATGTCGGCCAGGGTGCGATCGAGGAGGTGGACTGGGTGAAGTGGCCGTGGCAGGGCCTGCTCAACTTCGGCTGGGACGTGTACGAGGGGCGAGCGGGCTTCGAGGACAAGGCCCTCGGGCCCGGCAAGCTCGTGTGGCCGGTCGCCCAGTACAGCCATGCCAAGGGATGCTCGGTCACGGGCGGCTACGCCTACCGCGGCGCCGCCGTTCCCGCCGCGGCCGGCCGCTACTTCTACGGCGACTACTGCAGCGGCACCGTCTGGTCGCTCAGGATCGTCTCCGGCCAGGCGAGGCAGATCCGGCAGGAGCCGTTCTCGGTCAAGAGCCTGACCGCCTTCGGCGAGGACGCCGCCGGGGAGCTCTACCTCGTCTCCCAGGAGGGCGCTCTGTACCGTCTCGCTGGATGACGCCCGTCTGCGCCACGTGCGGCGCCTGGTTCCCGGACGCTGCGAAGCCGCCGCAGCGATGTGCGATCTGCGACGACGAGCGCCAGTACGTGCCGGACGGCGGGCAGCGCTGGACGACGCCGGACGAGCTCGCCGAAGGTCGTAGCACCGACGTGCGCGACCTCGAGCCCGGGCTCAGGGGCGTGGGGCTCGATCCGTCGTTCGCGATCGGCCAGCGCCTGCTGCTCGTCGAGACCCCGGCAGGGAACGTCGTCTGGGACATGATCCCGCTCGTCACCGACGAGGGTGTGAGGGCAATCCGCGACCGGGGGCCGGTGCAGGCGATCGCCGTCTCGCATCCGCACTTCTACTCGGCGATGAGCGCGTGGAGCGAGGCGCTCGGCGGCGCCCCCATCCTGCTGCACGCAGCCGATCGGGACTTCGTGACGCGCCCCCATCCGGCGATCGAGCACTGGGACGGAGACGCGCTCGAGCTGCCAGGACAGCTCACACTGCTTCGGCTAGGCGGCCATTTCGAGGGCGGGACGGTGCTGCACTGGCCGGGCGGGGCGGACGGGCTGGGTGTCCTACTCTCGGGCGACGTCGTCATGGTCGTGCCCGACCGGCGCTACGTGTCGTTCATGTGGAGCTACCCGAACCTCGTGCCGTTGCCGGCCCACGAAGTCGTGCGCATGGCAGCTGCCCTCGAGCCCTGGCAGTTCGACCGCATCGTCGGGGCCTGGTGGACGCACGTCATCCGCGCCGGGGCGAAGGACGCCGTGCGGCGTGGCGCCGAGCGGTATGTGCGCGCCCTAGCGTGATCAGGTAGCCCAGGCGACGAGCTCCGCGCGGGTGGAGACGACTGCCGCGTCATCACCGAGCCGGGCCCGGAGCCGGTCGAGCGCAGCCGTGCCGGCCTCCACCGCCTCCACCCGCCGTGCTGCCCCCAGTTGTGCAAGCGCGACCGCTGCCAGCTCCGCGGGTGCGTCGGTGAAGACGCCGAGGCGGCGCCCCGAGGCGCTCAGGCGGCGGAGCGCCGCGCTCGCCTCGGCGCTCGGGCGCAGGTAGACCGGCGCCCGCTCCTCCGCGTAGCGCTCGAGCAGCGAGCGCCAGTTGCCGGCGCCGGCGGCGTCGAGCGCTGCCGCTGCGGCTGCACGGTCGGCGGGCAGATCGGCAGGCACGACGCCGATCACGTTCGCGGCTGCTACGAGCCAGTCCTCCCAGAGCGCGCGGGTGTCGCCGAGCGCCCCGTCGAGGTCGATCAGCAGGGCCGCCGTCACGCCGCCCGCCTGCGGGCGTGCCGCCACGCGAGCACCCCGAGCGCGACGCCGACGGAGTCGATCAGCACGTCGTACCAGGCGCCGTGACGCCCACGCACGAACGACTGGTGCACCTCGTCGGAGACGGCATAGAGGGTGCCGAGCGCGACGGCCAGCCCGTGCCGCCCGAGCGCGCGCACGAGCAGGGCACCGAGGATCGCGTACTCGGTCGTGTGGGCGAGCTTGCGCAGGACGAGGTCCCAGGTGCCGAGCCCCGTGCCGAGGCTGGGGATCGACGAGAAGGCGAAGATGACAGCCGCCCAGGCGATCACCGGGGCCCAGGCGCGAAGGGCGGATGCCGACACCGTGCGATGATAGGCTCTGCGTCCGAACAAGGAGCGCGGTGAGGGAACCCGGTGCGATTCCGGGACGGTCCCGCCGCTGTGAGGGGAGTTGCTCCCCCACCGAGATGCCACTGGCGCAGTGCCCCGGAACGAGCCCGGGGGCCGGGAAGGCGGTGGGGAAGGGAGCCCCGAGTCAGAAGACCTGCCGCCTCCTCCACATACCGAGCCCCTCGCGGAAGGACGGATTCGTGCTCAGACGTCTCGTTGCTCTCGTGGCCGTTACAGGCCTCGTTCTTGCGTTCGCGGCCGCTGCGGCCGCGGCCAAGGTCACCGTGCGCGTGGAAGGCAAGACGCAGCCGATCTTCGGCTCCCTGCCGGTCGCCGTCGAGGCCTCGAACGCTCTCCAGGCGCTGGATGTCGCCAGCACCCTGGGTGAGTTCCACTATCAGCTCACGAGCCTGTCGTTCGGCGATTACGTGAGCCAGATCGGCAAGTACGCCGGCGAGGGGAACACCGGCTGGGTGTTCAAGGTGAACGGCGTCTCTCCGCCTGTGGGGGCAGACCAGGTCGTGCTGAAGGACGGCGACTCGGTGCTGTGGTACTTCGCCGTCTTCGGCGAGGCGGGCGGACCGCCGACCCTCGAGCTGAAGCCGGAGGGCGCCGGCTGCTACACGGTGTCCTCGTTCGACGATGCCGGCAAGCGCTCCGCTGCGACGAGTGCCATCCTGCATGTCGACGGCCGCCGCGTCAGGGTGAGCGCGAGCGGCCGCGGGTGCGTGGGCAAGCACCGCGGCCTGGTGCGCGCCTACGCGGTCGGCGCAGTGCGGTCGAAC
>DAIOGR010000128.1:0-2816 GCA_036745155.1 Gaiella sp. | reverse complement strand
GGCCGCTTCGTGCAGTCGATCGACGGGCTCCAGGGAGACGCCTCCCGCCGGCGGGACTGGTTCTGGTTCGTGAACGGCCTCACGGGCGACACGGGCGCCGGTGAGTACCGCCTGCGCGACGGCGACGTGGCCTGGTGGGATTATCGCGACTGGTCGGGCGACGCCCAGACGCTCGACGTCGTGGCGGGGGCGTTCCCGGAGCCGTTCCTGCACGGCTTCGCGGGCAAGGTGCGACCGGTGGCCGTGCGCTACGCGCCGGGTCGTGCGGGGGACGCACGCCGTGTCGGGCGAGCGATCGGGGCCACCGACGTCGCAGTCGCGGGTACCCCGGTCGCGGCGGACGCGCATCTCTTCGAGCTCCGTGCCGTCAGCGGCGCACCGGCACTCGCCGCCCGCCTGCGCACGCCCGGGTCGGGCCCGCGCGCGGCCGTCCGCTTCACCTACGACGGCGAGGTGGATCAGCTGCTCGACGGCGGCTACACCAGGCGGTTCGGGCCGTGAGCCCCGGCCCTGTTGCCGCCCTGCTCGCCGCTGCCGCGGCGGCGGCGTTCCTCACGGACCGGATCTGGGCCGTTGCCGTGATCGTCGGCGTGCTCCTGCTCGTCTGTCTACGCGCCCCGGCCGGCCGCCGCTGGCCGTACCTCGTGGGGGCGCTCGTGAGCGGTGCCGGCGTGATCGTCCTGTCGCCGTTCCTGTGGTCGTCCGGTGCGGGCAGGCTGCTCTGGGAGGGACCGACGATCCCCGTGCTCGGGACGCTCGACCTCTCCACGGACGAGATCGCCGCCGCGGTGCTCAGCGGCGCTCGGCTGACGGCGGTCGCGCTCGCCTTCTCCGTGTACGCGCTGCTGCTCGACCACGACCGGCTCGTCGCCTCCGCCGGCTTCGCGCGCCGCTCCGCCCTCGCCGTTGCGCTGGCGACCAGGCTCGTGCCCACGCTCGAGCGCGACGCGGCCGGCCTGGCCGAGTCGGTGCGGGGGAGAGGCGTCGAGCTCTCGGGCGCGCGCGGCTACGCAACGCTCCTGTCCCCGCTCGTAGCCGGGTCGCTCGAACGGGCGTCCAGCCTCGCCGAGGCGATGGAGGCGCGCGGCTACGGGCGCCCGGGGGCGACGCGCGCACCGCGCCCGCCCTGGACGTGGCGTGACCGCCTCGCGCTCGCGGCCGCGGTCGTGCTCGTGCTCCTGGCGGTGTTCGTGCTGTGAGATCCGAGACGATCGCACGCGTCGAAGCGCTCTCCTATGCCTATCCGGACGGTCCCGCCGCGGTGCGCGACGTCACCTTCGAGCTCTCGGCCGGCGAGATCGTGGCACTGCTCGGCCCCTCCGGGTCGGGCAAGTCGTCCCTGCTGCGGGCGCTGGCCGGGCTCGTCCCGCACTTTCACGGCGGCCGCTTCTCCGGTCGCGTCCTCGTGGGAGGCAACGACACGCGGACGACCAGCCCCGCCCAGCTCGCCGGCACGGTCGCTTCGGTGTTCCAGGATCCGGAAGACCAGGTCGTGATGACCGTCGTCGGCAACGAGGTCGCGTTCGGGCTCGAGAACCTCGGCGCCGACCCGGCCACGATCTGGCCACGCGTCGAGGGAGCTCTCGCCGCCGTGGGCGCCGGCACCCTTCGCGAACGGCGGACGGTCGAGCTGTCGGGCGGGGAGCTCCAGCGGGTCTGCCTCGCGGCGGCGCTCGCGCTCGAGCCGCGCCTGCTCCTCCTGGACGAGCCCACCTCACAGCTCGACCGGGCCGGTGCGGACGCGTTCCTCGCCGGGGTCGCCGCAGCCGGCTGCGCGGTCGTCCTCTCCGAGCAGCGGGTCGAGCGCGTTCTCGACGTCGCCGACCGGGTGCTCTACCTCGAAGAAGGGCGGCTGCTCTTCGACGGCTCCGTCGCCGAGGGCCGCGAGTGGCTCGCGTCGCGCAGGCCCCGCTACGCAGCCCAGGAGGTGTTCGACGCCCCTGTGGCCCGGCCGGGCGAGCCCCTCGTCGAGATCGAAGAGGTCTCCTTCGCCTACGGGAGTGGGCCCGTCGTGTTCGATGGTGTCTCGCTCGCTGTCCGGCGCGGGGAGGTCGTAGCGCTCGAGGGCCCGAACGGAGCCGGCAAGTCGACGCTCGCCAAGCTCGCCGCGGGCCTGCTCGAGCCCGTCTCGGGCACCGTGCTCCGCTCGGGGCGGGCGACGTACCTCTCCCAGGATCCCGGCCGTTACCTCGTGCGCGAGACCGCGATCGAGGAGGTGGCGCTGGCCGTCGGCGGCGACCAGGTGCGGGCGCAGGCGGCCCTCGAGCGCTTCGGCCTCGGCTTCGCGGTGTGCCGGCACCCGCGGGACCTCTCGAGCGGGGAGCGGGAGCGTCTCGGCCTCGCCGCCGTGGCCGTCTCGCAGCCCGACCTGCTCGTGCTGGACGAGCCGACGCGAGGCGTCGACCCGGACCGGCGCGCCGAGCTCGCCGCGTGGATGCTCGCCGAGGCGGGGTCCGGAAAGGGTGTTCTCGTCGCCACCCACGACGCGGGTCTGCCGGCACACCGCCGCGTGCGGGTCGGCGCGGCCCGAAAGGAGCCCGTTGGCGCGCTGTAGTGCAGCGTCTCGTGCTGCTGCACCCGAAACCGCGGGCGCGCGAAGCGCGCCCCTTCAGGATCACGCTGGCCTGCTGCGCAGCAGCTGGCCAGCGTGCAAGCAACATCGAGTGCGGCTTCTCACAACGTACGATTCCGGTCGAACGTTGTGAGAAGCCGCACTAGCGTGAAGAGCTCGTTGTGGACGCTGCTGTTCGCGGCGCTCGCTGCCGCTGCCGCCCTGTGGGCGGCGCTCGACCCGGCGCGCGGCGGGCTCGCCACCC
>DAIOGR010000127.1:0-6268 GCA_036745155.1 Gaiella sp. | reverse complement strand
TCTGGGGACGGCGAGAGCGTGGTCGCAGGGATGTGCGGTGTCTGCTCGTCAGGCTGCGGCGTCGAAGTCGTCGTCGAGCAGGGCCGCATCGTGCGCCTGCGGCCGCGCCGCGACCACCCGCGCGGCATCGTCTGCACACGCGGCACACGTGCTGCGGAGGTCGTGTACTCGCCCGACCGGCTGCTGTACCCGCAGTTGCGGGTGGGGGGCCGTGGCGAGGGTCGCTTCGAGCGCGTGTCGTGGGACGACGCCTACGCCTTCTTGGTCGAGCGGCTGCAGGCGATCGCGGCCGAGCACGGCCCGGAGGCGCTCGCCGTCTACACCGGCCGCGGCAACTTCGAGCTCGGCCTCAACGAGATGTTCGCGCCGGCCGGGCCGGCCGAATCCTCTGCCAACGCCGTGCTGTTCCCGCTCGGCTCGCCCAACGCTGCCGGCGTGGGCTCGCTCTGCTTCGCCTCGTACGGCATGATCGCGCCGCACTCGTGCTTCGGCGAGGTCTACCGCGACCTGGACGAGGATCTCGACCACGCGGACCTCGTCCTCGTCTGGGGGGCCAACCCGGCCACGGCCTCGCCGCCGGAGAACCTGGTCCGCCTGAAGCAGCTGCAGGCGCGCGGCGGCCGCGTGGTCGTGATCGACCACCGCCGCTCGGAGACGGCGCGGGCGCTACGTGCAGAGTGGGTCGGCATCCGGCCCGGCACCGACGGCGCGCTGGCGCTCGGCCTGCTGCAGGTGCTGATCGTCGAGGAGCGCTACGACCACGCCTTCGTCCGGGAGTTCACGCACGGCTTCGAGGAGCTGGCCGCCTACGCGGCCGCCTTCACCCCGGAGCGCGTCGAGGCGATCACCGGTGTCCCGGCCGACACCGTGCGGGAGCTCGCCCGCGCCGTGGCCGCTGCGGCCGGCTGCTCGATCCTGATGTACACGGGCCTCGAGTACTCCAACTCGGGCGTGCAGTCGATCCGCGCCGCGCTCGTCCTGCAGGCGATCGCGGGACACCTCGACGCGCCGGGCGGCAAGCTGATCCGCTCGCCCGACCGGCTCCGCCTGCACCGCAACGTCACGCCCGCTCCGGCCGGCGGCCGGCCCGCCATCGGCTCGGCCGAGTTCCCGCTCTTCCACGAGTTGCGCCAGGAGGCGCACGCAGCGCTCCTGCCGCAGGCGATCCTCGAGGGCGAGCCCTACCCCGTGCGCGGGATGATCGTCAGCGGCGCCTCGATCCTGACGGCGTGGCCGGAGCCGTCGCGCTGGCGGCAGGCGCTCGCCGCGCTCGACCTCCTCGTCACGATCGACCGCTTCCCGACCGCCGACGCGGCCTACGCCGACCTCGTGCTGCCGGCCACGACGATGTTCGAGATCGAGTCCTACCAGGAGTACGACGGACGCGTCGAGCTCCGCCGCCGCGTCCTCGAGCCGGTCGGCGAAGCCCGCAACGACTACCTGATCTTCGCGGAGCTGGCCGCCCGCCTCGGCTACGGTGAACGCTGGCCGCAGACCGAGCGCGCGATGGTCGAGCTGGCGCTCCAGGGCACGGGCATCACCTACGAGGAGCTCGCCGCCAGCCCCGACGGCATCGAGCTGCCGCAGCCGCCGCGCCGCTTCCGCAAGTACGAGACCGGCGACCTGCGCCCCGACGGCCGGCCCGGCTTCAACACCCCCACCGGCCGCATCGAGATCACCTCCGAGTGGTTCCGCAGCCGGGGCTACGAGCCGCTTCCCGTCTACACCGAGCCGACCGAGGGCCCGCTTGCCGCGCCCGAGCTGGCACGGCGCTACCCGCTCGTCCTCAACTCGGGCGCGCGCACCAAGTCGGACTTCCGCTCCCAGCACCACAACATCGCCTCGCTCGTGGGCCTGCAGCCGAGGCCGCTCGTGCACCTCCACACGGCCGACGCCGCCTCGCGCGGGATCGCCGACGGCGACGAGGTGGAGGTCAGCACCCCGCGCGGCCGGGTGCGCTTCCAGGCGCGCGTGACGGAGGACATCGTGCGCGGCGCCGTCGAGGCGAACATGGGCGGTGGCGGGCCGCTCGGCCCGGCCGCCTGGCGCGACGCCAACGTCAACGACCTCACGGACGCCTCGAACTACGACCCCATCTCCGGCTTCCCGGTCTACAAGGCGCTGCTCTGTGAGGTGGAGCGGGTCACGAACATGGTTCCCGCCGACGAAGGCGCGGCCTCCCAGCCAGAGGCTCGACGTGAGAGACGCCCCGGCCGGGTGCCCGAGACGGTCCGAGGCGACCTGGCGCCGACGGCGACGCCTCATCTCCTGCGCCTGCGTCGCACGGCCCGCTGAATCCCGCTCCCGGGGCACCGTCCGACGCCCGCGACATCCTCGGGACATGTCCGCCGAGGCCAACGTCGTCCCGATCGTGCGCGCCCTCGCCAACGCAGCTCCCGCTCCGCAGCGCCTCCCGGGCTCGGTGCGCCTGCGCCGGCAGACACCCGCCCCCGCCGCCTATGCCGTGGTCGACTGCGAGACGACCGGTACCGACCCGGGCGTCGACGAGATCGTCTCCCTCGCCGTCCTGCGGCTCGATCCGGACGGCACCGAGACGGCGCGGCGGACGTGGCTCGTGCGGCCGTCACGCCCGATCCCGGCGGAGGCCACGGCAGTGCACGGGATCGGCGACGAGGACGTGGCAGGCGCGCCGTGCTTCGCGGAGATCGCCGCAGACGTCCTCGCCCTGCTCGAGGGGGCGGTGTTCGCCGCGCACAACGCCGGCTTCGACCTTGCGATGCTGCAGCAGGCGTTCGCGAAGGCAGGCCTCGAGTACCGGCCGCCTGCGACCGCATGCACGCTCGAGGCCTACCGGCTGCTCGAGCCGCTCGCCCCGAACCACCGGCTGGAGTCGATCTGCAAGCGGCGCGGGATCGCGCTCCAGGGTGCGCACGAGGCGCTCGGCGACGTGCTCGCCACCGCCGCGCTGCTGCGCCTGCTCCTGGACGAGGGGATCGCCCCCGAGACGGTGGTGCTCGATCACGTCGCCTACATGCGGCTTCGCTCCCGCGGCGACACGCGTCCCGCTTCCGAGCCTCAGATCCGCAGGGTCTTCGGCCTGGCGCACTCTGCCGGGTTGCTCCTTCCCGACGGCAGCGTCGACCGCGACCGGGTTGCCGCGCTCGTGGCGCGCGTTGCGGGGACGACGGAGGTCGACTCGCTCACGCGCGAGCAGGTGCAGGACGTGTACGACGCGCTCGAGCTGATGATCGAGCAACACGCCGCGACCGCGCAAGCGGCCCACGCCTGAGCGTCGGCACTTCTGCCCCCGGTACGGAATGCGCCTCGGTAGATCGTGGTAGCGAGCTCAGCAGGCACCCCGATGCAGAGTGAGCGGCGATGAGCGATCCTCAGGGTGTCATCCCGGGGTGAGCCTTGGTGGATCCGAGCCCGCATGTCGCTGCCGCACCTCCCTCGGCACGAGAACGGGCTGTGCGCGTATGGCAGGTTGTCCTCGCGGTCGCGGTCGCGGTCGCGATCGTGCTCGCAGGAGGCGTGGCCGGGTTCCTGATCGGCCGGGCCACGAAGGCGGGACCGCCGACCTCTCCGACGTGGCGGGCGCTGCCACCGGCACCGATCGCCTCCCGCATCGCCGAGGGCGTGGTGTGGACGGGCGAGGAGATGATCGTCTGGGGCGGTGTGACGCAGAAGGCCGTCAGGCCGGTTGGGCCGTGCGACCGCTGCGCCTCCGACGGTGCCGCGTACAACCCGGCCGCCGGCACCTGGCGCGCCATCGCGCCGACGCCCCCGGGCGTCGAGGGTGTCGGGTCGGGTGGCGTGGCCTGGACTGGCCGCGAGCTGGTCGTGTGGGCGTCGAACTCGCCCGACGGCCCCTCGGGTGCGGCGGCCTACGACCCGGCCACCGACTCCTGGCGGCGGCTGCCGGCCGGCCCGCTCGGCCGCCGCGAGCTCTACGTCTCCGTGTGGACGGGCAAGGAGCTGCTGGTCGTCGGCGGCGCCCTCGGCGACACGCAGGCGAAGCCGATCGCCGCCGCGCTCGACCCGACGGCCGGCACGTGGCGCGTCGTGACGGCGTTCGACGAGTTCGCCTTCTTCGGGGGCCCGAGCGGGATGGTCTGGAGCGGCCACGAGGTGTTCGTGATGGGCAGCCTGTCGCTGTGTCCCTCGCAGGGCGCGGCCTGTGCCGACCGCCGTCCCGCCTTCGTTGGCTACGACCCGGCCACGGACGGGCTTCGCGAAATCCCGCTGCCCGCGCCGTCGACGGACTTCGGCTCCGACACCGCGGCCTCTCTGACCCCCGTCGCCTGGTCCGGCACCGAGGTGGTCTTCACCGCAGGCGGGACCGGATCCCTGCGCGTCATCCGCTACAACCCGACGCTCGGCAACTGGAAGGGCGTGCAGGCCGGCTCGTGCCACGTCGTGGCCGACCCGAAGCAGGGGCACGGCTGCCGCGACTGGCGCATCGGGCCGTGGGCGCCGTGCTACGCCCCGCTGAACGTCGCCTGGCTCGGCGACCGCCTCGTCGCACCCTGCGCCGAGGACGGCCTGCAGGTCTTCGACCTCGCGACGAATGCCTGGACGTGGCGCACGCTCGTCCCGGGCCCGTCGCCGTTCACCACCGTCGGCGGCCCCGCGGTCGTGTGGACGGGCAGAGACCTGGTCGTCTGGGGCAGCCCCTGGGCGGGGCAGAGCACACCGATTCCGGCCGTCGGCGCCTCGCTCTCGCTGAAGCGGTGACCGGGGCGTTAGCTCAGCTCGGCTGCGGCACGATCCTGATGTAGGGCTTTGGCTCGTCCCACTCCCCGAAGATCTCCCTGGCCTCGTCGTTCGAGACCGACCCGGCGATGACCACGTCTTCGCCCGGCCGCCAGTTCACCGGCGTCGAGACGCGGTGCTTCGCCGTCAGCTGCAGCGAGTCGATCACGCGCAGCACCTCGTCGAAGTTGCGCCCGGTCGTCATCGGGTAGGCGAGGATCAGCTTGACCTTCTTGTCCGGTCCGACCACGAAGACGTTGCGGACCGTCTGGTTGTCGACCGCGGTGCGGTCGGCCGGGTCTCCGCTGACGTCGGCACCCAGCATCCCGTACAGCTTCGAGACGTTGAAGTCGACGTCGGCGATCATCGGGTAGTTCGGCGCGTGGCCCTGCGTCTCCTCGATGTCCTTGGCCCAGTCCGCATGCCGGTCGACCGGGTCGACCGAGAGCCCGATGATCTTCACGCCGCGGCTGTCGAAGTCGGGCTTGATCTTCGCCATGTAGCCGAGCTCGGTCGTGCAGATGGGGGTGAAGTCCTTGGGATGCGAGAAGAGGACCGCCCAGGAGTCGCCGATCCACTCGTGGAAGCGGATGCGTCCCGCGGTCGTCTCCGCCTCGAAGTCCGGTGCCACATCGCCGAGTTGCAGTGCCATCGTGCGCCTCCTCGTCTTGGATCGCGTGCTCGTCCGCCGGTCGGTAATCACACCTGGGATCGGAGATTATCGCATTACTTCACTTCGTATAGCAAACCTTCGCGTGCGGAGGTCGGCCGCCACGTGGTTCAATCGGGTCGATGGCCGAGCGCCACCACGTGCGGATCGAGTACTGCGTCCCCTGAGGGGCGCGACCGAACGCCGCCGGTCTGGCGGCGCGGATCCTGGAGGAGTGGGAGCACGTCGTCGGTGTGCTCGAGCTCGTGCCGGGAGGCGGTGGGATCTTCGACGTGCACGTGGACGGCGAGCTCGTGTTCACGAAGTCGATGCTGGGGCGCTACCCGCAGCCGGACGAGGTCGTGCCGCTGCTCGGCGAGCGCCTGACGCACCGCTGACAGGCGGCTCTGCCCCAGGCTCCGGCCACCCAGGTCCGGCCAGGCGGGAGAGCGGAACCGACGCTCCCCGTCCCCTGCTGCTACCGTGTCGGTAGTTAAGAGCGAGTCCGGTCTGCGCGTGTGCGCCTTCCTTACGCGTTCGTGAGTATGTAGGGGAGGTGTATTTCTATGGCAGAAGGAACCGTTAAGTGGTTCAACGATGCGAAGGGTTTCGGTTTTATCGAGCCCGCCGAGGGGTCGAAGGACCTGTTCGTGCATCACAGCAACATCGCCGGTGACGGCTTCAAGTCGCTCCCGGAGGGGGCGAAGGTCACGTTCGAGGCCCGCGAGGGCGCGAAGGGGCCGGAGGCGACCAACGTCACCGTCGTCTCGTAGTTCGGTAGTCGGATGCCCGTGGCCGCCTCGGCGGCCACGGGCGCCGCGCCGCCCATGCCTTTGACGAAAGGAGATGCGCCATCGCCGTCAAGGAAGAGAAGATCGAGATGGAGGGCGAGATCACCGAAGC
>DAIOGR010000126.1:1204-6289 GCA_036745155.1 Gaiella sp. | reverse complement strand
GCGTCGACGTCGTAGCCGTGACGCTCCCAGTAGCCCGCCGTGCCCTCGGCGCGCAGCTCGATCCGGTTCACCCACTTGACGCTCTTGTAGCCGTACATGCGGGGCACCACGAGCCGGACGGGGGCACCGTGCGGACGTGGGATCGGCCCTCCGTCCATCTCGTAGGCGAGCATCACGTCGGGGAGCAGAGCCTGCTCGAGCGTGAGGCTGTCCTCGTAGGGCGCCTCGGCGGAGACGAAGCGGAGGCTGGTGACGCTCTGCGCCGGCGCAACACGGTCGAGCACGTCCTGGAGGCGGACGCCGGCCCAGCGCACGCCGTTCACCGACCAGCCCGTGACGCAGTGGAAGTCGGACACCTGCTCGGCCCGCGGCAGCGTCTTCAGGTCGTCGAGCGTGAAGCTCGCGGGCTTGCCGGCGAGACCGTCGACGGTGAGCCGATAGTCGGCCGGGGCGACGTCCGGCATCGTGTCCGCGATCGTGTAGATGCGCCAGCCCGAGGTCGGCACGACCGCCGAGACGGTCTTCGGCACGAGCCGGTCGACCGTGCCGGTGAAGTCCTTCGCGTAGAACAGCCCCGCCACCCCGGCTCCCAGAAGGCCGAGGAAGCCGGCGCGCCCGATCAGGCGGTCGTTCACTCTGCAGCCCCGAAGCTCATGCGGGAACTATGCCAGCGAGATCCTTTCCAAAACCTTACGGCTGGGTGAAGGATCCGTAGCGCCTATCCTGCTGCCGATGCTCCTCTACCTCTGCAGACACGCGAAGGCCGCTCCCGGCGAGCCCGACGCGGCACGAGAGCTCGCCCCCGAGGGGCACGAGCAGGCGCTCGCGCTGGGCGAGCTGCTGGCAGCCCGGCCCGACGTCCCTGCGCTCGTCCTGTCGAGCCCGCTCGTGCGCGCACGGCAGACGGCCGAGGCGATCGCGCAGGCCACGGGCGCACCGCTGCGAATCGAGGAGCGCCTGGCGCCGGGGGCAACCGCAGCAGCGCTCGTCGCCGCACTCGCCGGGGAGACGGGCCCGGTGGCGACGGTCGGCCACCAGCCCGACTGCTCGGAGATCGCCGTCGCGCTGACGGGGGACGACCCAGGCTTCCCCGTGGCCGGCGTGGCCGAGATCGAGCTGGCGCCCTGACCGCCCTCGCCGTCTCCGACCTGCGCAAGAGCTACGGCGCCGTCCAGGCGGTGCGCGGCATCTCGTTCGCCGTGCAGCGCGGCGAGGTGTTCGGCCTGCTCGGCCCCAACGGCGCGGGCAAGACGACCACGGTGGAGATCCTGGAGGGGTACCGCTCGCGGGACGGCGGCACGGTCGAGGTGCTCGGCGTCGACCCCTGGCGTGGCGGCAGCGCGCTCCGCCAGCGAATCGGCGTAGTGCTGCAGTCGTCGGAGCTGCCCGCGGCCCTGACGGTGCGCGAGGTGCACCGCATGTTCGCCGGCTACTACGAGCGCCCCAGGGACATCGACCACGTGATCGAGCTCGTCGGTCTCGCGGAGAAGTCGGCCGCACGTGTGAAGACGCTCTCGGGCGGTCAGAAGCGGCGGCTCGATCTCGGCATCGCGCTCGTGGGCGACCCCGAGCTCGTCTTCCTCGACGAGCCCACGACGGGGTTCGACCCGTCGGCACGCCGCACCGCCTGGGAGCTCGTGCGGTCGCTGCGGGAGCTCGGCAAGACGATCCTCCTCACCACCCACTACCTCGACGAGGCGCAGCAGCTCGCCGACCGGGTCGCCGTCATCCGCGACGGGAAGATCGTCCAGCAGGGGTCTCCTGCCGACCTGATCGGCGTCGCCCCGAAGGTCCAGATCCGCTACCGCGACGGCGAGCAGGACGTGGTGATCGAGACGGACGAGCCGACACGGGTGCTTGCCGAGCTGACCGGCACGGCGGTCGCCGAGGGCCGTGAGCTCGACGCGCTCGAGGTCGTGCGCCCCTCGCTGGAGGACGTCTACCTCGACCTCGTGGACGGCGACGACCCGGCATGAGCACCTCCATGAGGCTCTTTGTGCACGAGGTGCGGACGCAGCAGCTGCTGTTCTGGCGCAACCGCGAGTCGGCGATCTTCGTCTTCGTCTTCCCGCCGATGCTCTTCCTTTTGCTCGGCGCGGTCTACAACGACAAGATCGACGGGTTTCCGGCAGTGGACGCCCTGCTCGTCGGGCTGATCGGGTACGGCTGCGCCAACACCGCCTTCGCCGGGCTCGCGATCACGCTCGTGATCCGGCGCGAGAGCGGGATCCTCAAGCGCGTGCGCGGGACGCCGCTGCCGGCGGCCACCTACCTCGCGGCCGTGCTCGTGTCCACGCTGATCGTGTTCCTGCTGCAGATGCTGCTGACGCTCGTGCTCGGCCTCGTCCTCTACGGCGCCCACACTCCGAAGAACTGGCCGGGGCTCGTCCTCGCGCTGCTGCTCGGCGTAGGCGGCTTCGCGGGGCTCGGGTTCGGCGCGACGTCGTTGATCCGCTCGGCGGAGGGATCGTCCGCGGTCGTCAACCTGGTCGTGCTGCCGATGGCCTTCCTGTCGGGCTCGTTCGGCCCGACACGCAGCTACCCGAAGGTGCTGCAGTGGGTGGCCGACGTGCTGCCGCTGACCTACCTGATCGACATCTTCAAGAACGTCTACCTGCGGGGCGAGTCGTTCTGGCACGACCCGACCGCGATCCTCGTGGTCCTGGCCTGGGGCGGGGCGGGCATGCTGGTCGCGTGGCGCAGGTTCGGCTGGATGCCGCGCGAGCGCTAGCCTTCGTCGCCCAGGGCCCACCAGGACAGGAGAGGGAGTGGCATGACCGGACGCGAGGTCGTGATCGTCGAGGCGGTACGTACACCGATCGGCCGCGGCCACCCGGAGAAGGGCTACTTCCGCGACACACACGCGACCGAGTTGCTCGGGCGCACCTACGTGGAGCTGCTCGCACGCGCCGGGGTCGATCCACTGGCGGTCGACGACGTGATCGCCGGCTGCGTGCAGCAGTACGGAGAGCAGTCCATCAACGTCGCCCGCAACGCGTGGCTCGCGGCCGGCCTGCCGGTAGAGGTGCCGGCGACCACGATCGACCGTCAGTGCGGCTCCGCGCAGCAGTCGGTCAACTTCGCCGCCTCGCAGATCGCCTCCGGCGTCAACGACATGGTGGTCGGCGGCGGCGTCGAGCATCTCGGCCACGTGCCGATGTTCGTCGGCATCAAGTGGGCCGACGAGGTGGGCGTGCCGTTCTCGACGGCGCTGATGTCCCGCTACGACCTGGTGCCGCAGGGGTTGAGCGCAGAGATGATCGCCGACCGCTGGGACATCTCCCGCGCCGAGCTGGACGAGCTCGGCGCCCGCTCGCAGCAGCGGGCCGTGGCGGCGACCGAGGAGGGCCGGTTCGCGCGGGAGGTGATCCCGTGGGAGCTCGGCGGCGAGACCGTCACGGCCGACCAGGGCCTGCGCCCGGGCACCACGGTGGAGGGCCTGGCGGAGCTGAAGCCGGCGTTCCGCGAGGACGGCAGGATCACCGCAGGCAACTCGTCGCAGATCTCGGACGGAGCGGCCGCACTGCTCCTCACCTCCAGAGAGAAGGCGGACGAGCTGGGGTTGAAGCCGCGTGCGCGGATCGTGGATCAGGTCGCGGTCGGCGTCGACCCGGTGATCATGCTGACGGGCCCGATCCCGGCGACCCGGAAGCTGCTCGAGCGCAACGGGATGACGATCGACGACATCGACCTGGTGGAGATCAACGAGGCGTTCGCGTCGGTCGTGGTGGCGTGGGAGCGGGAGTTGCGGCCCGACCTGGAGCGCGTGAACGTGAACGGCGGCGCGATCGCGCTCGGCCATCCGCTCGGCTCCACCGGGGCCAGGCTGCTGACGACGCTGCTGCACGAGCTCGAGCGCTCCGACAAGGAGATCGGCCTGGTGACGATGTGCTGCGGCGGCGGCATCGGCACGGGCACGCTGATCCAGCGCCTGTGACGGTAGCCGCTACGCGATGCCGTCGAGCAGGAAGGCGCGCTGTTCCCTCAGCATCTCGCGGGCGATCACGAGGCGCTGGATTTCCTGGGTGCCTTCGTAGATCTGGGTGATCTTGGCGTCTCGCATCATGCGCTCGACCGGGTACTCCTTGATGTACCCGTAGCCGCCCAGGATCTGCACGGCTTCCGTGGCCACCTCCATGGCGACGTCGCCGCAGTACAGCTTGGCCATCGCGGAGGCCTTGGTCAGCTCGGCGTCGTCGGCGCCCTCGTCGACCATGCGGCCGAAGCGGTAGAGCAGCCCGCGGGCAGCCTCGGTCTTCGTCTCCATGTCGGCGAGCTTCCCGGCGATCAGCTGGTGCGCCGCGATCGGCTTGCCCATCGTCTCCCGGGTGCGCGCGTACTCGAGCGCGTAATCGGTGGCGCCCTGCGCGATCCCGAGCGCCTGCGCCGCCACCCCGGGGCGCGAGCGGTCGAGGATCCGCATCGCGAGCCGGAAGCCGGTGCCCTCCTCCCCCAGACGGTTCGACACGGGCACGCGCGCGTCGGAGAAGACGAGCTCGCCGGTCGTCGACCCGGAGATCCCCAGCTTCGGCTCGAGCCTGGACACCTCGAACCCGGGCGTGCCCGCCTCCAGCAGGAACGCCGAGATGCCCGCGTGGCCGGCCTCCGGAGCGGTCTTCGCGAACACCGTGTACAGCCCCGCCACTCCGGCGTTCGTGATGAACCGCTTCGACCCGTCCAGCACGTAGGAGTCGCCTTCACGCACTGCCGTCGTCCGCATCGCCGCCGAGTCGGAGCCGGAGCCCGCCTCCGTCAGCGCATAGGCCGCCAGCACCTCCCCCGAGGCCAGCCGCGGCAGCCAGGCCGCCTTCTGGCCGGCGGAGCCGCCCAGCTTCAGGCCCAGCGAGCCGAGCTCCTGCACTGCCAGCAGCAGCCCCGAGGTCGCACACACCTTCGACACCTCTTCGATCGCGATCAGTGACAGCAGGGTGCCGGTGCCGAGCCCCCCGTCCGCCTCCTCGAAGAACAGCCCGAAGATGCCGTGCTCGCGGAAGAGCTCGACCACGTCCCAGGGGAACTCGTGGGACTCGTCGATCTCCGCCGCCCGCGGGGCGATCCGCTCGCGCGCGAGCGTGCGCACGAGCT
>DAIOGR010000126.1:0-1104 GCA_036745155.1 Gaiella sp. | reverse complement strand
TCAGAAGACGGGCGTCTCGCGCCAGGTGCCCCACGTCTCGCGCAGCGTGTCGCACATCTCGCCGACCGTGACGTCGGCCCGCGCGGCATCGATGATCGGGTGCATCAGGTTGACGTCACCGGCCGCCGCCGCGCGCAGCGCCGCGAGCGCCGCGTCTGCGGCGGCGCCGTCGCGACGGTCGCGCACCGCCTGCACCCGCTCTGTCTGCTGCTGCTCGAGCGCAGGGTCGATGCGGTGCAGCGGGATTGGCTCCTCCTGCTCGACCGTGTGGGCGTTGACGCCGACGACGAGGCGCTGCCCGCTCTCGAGCTCGGACTGGTAGCGGAACGACGCCTCGGCGATCTCGCGCTGCGGGAAGTTCTGCCGGATCGCCGCGACCATGCCGCCGAGCTCCTCGATCTGCGCGAAGTAGGCGTAGGCCTGCCGCTCCAGCTCGTTCGTCAGGTGCTCGACGTACCAGGAGCCTCCGAGCGGGTCGATCACGTTGGCGGCGCCGGTCTCGTGCGCGATCACCTGCTGGGTGCGGAGAGCGATCCGCACCGCGTCCTCGGTCGGGAGCGCGAGCGCCTCGTCGTAGGAGTTCGTGTGCAGCGACTGGGTGCCGCCGAGCACCGCGGCCAGCGCCTCGATTGCCGTGCGGGCGATATTGACGAGCGGCTGCTGCCAGGTCAGCGACACCCCGGCTGTCTGCGCGTGGAAGCGCATCAACAGGCTGCGCTCGTCCCTGGCGCCGTAGCGGTCGCGCAGCACCGTCGCCCAGATGCGCCGAGCGGCCCGCACCTTCGCGATCTCCTCGAAGAAGTCGACGTGGGCGTTGAAGAAGAACGAGAGGCGGGGGGCGAACTCGTCGACGCCGAGGCCGCGCTCGAGCGCCCACTCGACGTACGTGAAGCCGTCCTGCAGGGTGAAGGCGAGCTCCTGCGCCGCGGTCGAGCCGGCCTCCCGGATGTGGTAGCCGGAGATCGAGATGGGGTGCCACAGCGGCATCTCGCGGGTGCAGAACTCGACCATGTCGGTGACGAGCCGCATCGACGGCTCGGGCGGGAAGATGTACTCCTTCTGCGCGATGTACTCCTTGAGGATGTCCGTCTGGATCGTCCCGCG
>DAIOGR010000125.1:0-6290 GCA_036745155.1 Gaiella sp. | reverse complement strand
AGACGCCGCCGAGGATCAGCGCGACCGAGAACATCGGGCCGATCGCGAGCGCCTGGGCGACCGCGTGGATGGTGGTGAGGTTCTTCCCGCCGAGCTGGCCCGTGGAGCCCGCTGCGCCGGCGTCCGTCTGGCTCATGTCGATCCGCCTCCGTCGTGGTCGTCGTCCGAGCGCTGTCCCCTTGCGCTCACCTGGGCGGCCACGTTATAAGGTTCGAACATCGAATGTCAACCATACGCTCTCCCCTGCACGACGACCATCCACAGGCACGTACGCTGAGGGTTCGGTCGGTCGTCGGGCTCGCCCATGACGAGATCCGCTCGATGATCGTCTCCGGGGCGCTCGCCGCCGGCTCCCGGCTCGGGCAGGGCGAGCTGGCTGACCAGCTCGGGATCTCGCGCGGCTCGGTGCGGGAGGCGCTGCGGCGGCTGGCAGGCGACGGGCTCGTGGAGTTCGAGGTCAACCGCGGCTTCTTCGTCGCCGACGTCGGGCTCGACAACGTGCGCCAGCGCCTGGAGGCCCGTCTGACGATCGAGCCCGAGATAGCCCGTCTCGCCGCCCGTCGCCGCACCGACGCCGACCTCGACGCCATGCGCGAGGCAATCGAGCTCGAGGAAGCGGCACGCTCGTCCGACGACGCCCACGACGCGAGCCGGGCGTTCCACCTCGCCGTCGCAGCCGCCACCCGCAACGACGCCTTCGTGCGCCTGCTCGAGTCGCTCTGGATCGCGGACGTCGGCCGCCGCCTCCTGGCCGAGCGGCGGAGGACGCCGACCTGGCAGCACGACGACGTCGCCGAGCACCGTGCCATCGTCACCGCATTCGAGGCACGCAACGGCAAGCAGGCCGCCGCGCTGATGCGGGCGCACGTGGAGAGCGCCGTGCGCCACTGGTCGCCGAGGGCGTCGACCGCCCGCGGGTAGGCGGCCGCTCTCTCGTCGGGCGTGCGGGCTCAGTCCGGGCGTGCGGCGTCGACGAGCGCCAGCAGCCTGCCCAGGTCGACCGGCTTCGCCAGGGTGTCGCTCGCACCTGCTTCGCGGAGCTCCCGCAGCCGCTCCGGTCGGGAGTCACCGGTGACGACGACGACGGGGGTGGCAACGGACGGTCCTTCCCGCAGCCGGCGCAGCACCTCCTCACCAGAGAGGTCGGGAAGGCCGAGATCGAGCAGTACGAGGTGAGGCCGCTCGCGCTCTGCCAGGGAGAGCCCCTCGGCGCCTGTGCCGGCGACGAGCAGCCGAACGGCAGGGAGGCGGCGCAGCACCTCCTCGGTCAGACGCGCACTGGCCGGATCGTCCTCGACGTAGAGCACGGTCACCGGCGCGACGTCCGCGGCAGGGGCACGGGCCGCCGCGAGGTCCGTGGGCCGCACGGCAGGCGGTGCCCCCGACGCCCCGTCGATCAGGACGGCGATCTGCTCGGCCGCCTCGACGATCGCGTCCGCATGGGCCCGCTCCTCGGTGCGCAGGTCGGCCTGCTGCAACAGGTGCGCGAAGCCCAGCACGACGTTGAGCGGCGTCCGCAGGGCATGGCTCAACAGTGCGACGGCCTCCGCCGGCGGCGCGCTCGCGTCGACGGAGGCGCGCGCGGCTGCAAGCGCGGCGCGAGCCTCGTCCGTCCGGGCCGGTTGCGCGCGGTACGCCCCCTCCAGCTGTTCCATCGCCGCCACCAGCGCGGGCAGGGCGAGCGCGTGCGCGGATCCCTTCAGCATGTGGGCACGCCGCACGACGTCGTCGGCGTCACCCGCTTCGCTGGCGGCAGCCAGCTCGTCGACTCGTCGCCGGATCTCGCCGGAGAACTCGGCGCGCAGCGCGCGGGAGACGTCGGCGCCGGTCACACGAGGCCCCGCCGGCGCGCCTCCAGCACTGCCTCGGCCCGACGGTGTGCTCCGAGCTTCACGTAGGCGCGCTCGAGCAGCGTCTTGACGGTCTCGTCGGAGATGCCGAGCTGCGCGGCCGCCTCTCGGTTGGTCTTGCCCGCCGCCACGAGCGCGAGCGCCTGCTGCTCGCGCGGCGCCAGCGTGGCCTGGCCGTCGGGGCGGCGCGGGTGCGCGACGTCGAAGATCCCGTTGCCGGAGAGGACCTCGCGGATCACCTCGATCAACCGCACCGGGTCCGACGACTTGACGACACTCGCCTGGGCGCCGGCCTCGCGGGCCGTCTCGTTCAGGCCCTGCTCGGCACTCGCAGTCATCAACACGGCCGGTAGCACCACTCCCTGCTTGCGCAGGCTGCGGACGAGCTCGGTGCCGAGCCGGTCGGGCAGATGCTGGTCGACGAGCAGCACGTCGCAGCGGCGGCGCACGACGAGCTCCTCGGCCTCCTTGGCGCTGCGGGCCTCGCCGGCGACGCGCATCTCGCTGTCGCGAAAACACAGGCGCACCCAGGAACGGACGATGGAATCGTCCTCGATGACGAGCACCGCAATCTCTTCAGCCGACGGCATGCCGCTTTCCCTAGGTCACGGACGTACGTGACTGATGGTAAACGTCTCGTCCCTCGCGTGCGAGGGCTAACGGTCGGGCCGGCCTACGCGGCCGGGAGTGCGAGCTCGACGGTGCGCACGACCTGCTCGCGCTCGACGCCGAGCGCCTCGTCGAGCTTCTGCCGCAGTTCGCCGCTGGCGTTGAGCTCCTCGGTGATGTCCGCGCCGCCGATCAGCTCGCCCTTGACGAAGACCTGCGGGATCGTCGGCCATTCGCTCAGCGCCGTCAGCTCCTGCCGGATCCGCGCGTCGGGGAGGATGTCGACGGCGGTGATCGGCGCCCCCGACTGCCAGAGAGCCTGCAGCGCTCGCAGCGAGTTGCCGCACGCGGGTGCGTCAGGCGTGCCCTTGATGAAGACGGCGACCGGCTCTGTCTCGATCACCTGCTTGATCTGGTCGGAAAGCGTGCTCATGCGGTTCCCTTCGTTCGGATACGGAGCTCGTGGATGGTCCCGTCGGCGAGCAACCCCGCTAGCGCGGCGTTGACGAGCTTGTGCTGCTCGATCAGCGAGAGCCCGTCGAAGCTGCTCGAGACCACCGTCACCTGGAAATGGTCGCCGCCACCCGTGCGGTCGTCGACGGAAACGTCCGCGCCGGGGAAGGCCTGTTGCAACTGCAAGCGGATCGTCTCGGTCGCCATCGGTGATGATGCTAGCTATGGGGGCGCGCCTGACCTTTCTGCTGTCGCTGCCCGAACGGGCGCTGCGCGCGGTCGCGGCGCTCGCGGGCGGGACGATCCACGAGACGGCCGAGCTCGTGCTGCCGCGGCTCGTACGCCGCTCGCGCCTGTACGAGGCGACGGCGAAGAACCTCCTCCGCATCTCGATCGAGCTGGTCGGGGGGGTCGAGGCGCCGGCGGGCGCGGCCGACGAGTACGAGCCCGACGCGAAGAAGCTGGTCGTGCGCAAGACGGCGGGGAACGCCGTCGAGCTCGGCTCGATCGCAGCCTTCGGCTTCTCCCCCCTGTGGCTGCTCGCGGCCGCCGCCGACGTCACCCACGGCACCCGCGTGTACCTGGATGCGCTCGTGGGGGAGCTCAAGACGGCAGGCGTGGTCGCACCCGACGCCCACCTCGGCTCCGTCGACGACCTGCTCGGCGCGCTCGAGGGCGGCTCGGGCACCGCAGCCCGCCTGATCGACATCCCGCCGCTCGAGCTCCAGGCGCTGCGGGAGTCGCTGGCCAACCTGCGGGAGGACGCTGCAGGCCTGCCCTCCCCCGCCGAGCTCGCCGCCCTCTACGACGGCCTGCGGGTGACGGCGGCGCGGGAACGACGGAGCCTGCTCGAGGTGTCGGCCGGCATCGGCATGGCGTTCTTCAACTCGGCCAGGCACGTGGGCCGGCAGCATCTGCTCGACCCGTACGGCGAGGACCTGAAGCCGCTGCGCGACGAGGGCTTCGGCGCCTACGCGGCACGGGTCTCGCGACCCTATGGAGAGGCCGTGGCCCGGCACTTCGACCCGGGGCGGGAGACGCTGACGGAGCGCGGCCTCGACCGGCTCCGGGGAAGCGACCAGGGCACGCCGTGAACCGTCACCCCGCTCTCGTGGCGTTCTCGCACGACCATCACCACGAGCTCGCACACGCCCACCGGCTGCGCAAGGCCGCTGACGGCGATGCCGCCGCACGCCTGGCTGCGGCCGAGGACTACGTGCGCGCGTTCTTCTCGGAGACCGTCGACCACTTCCGGCGCGAGGAGGAGGAGCTCTTCCCTCTCTACGTCCGGCATGCCGGCAGGACGGCGCTGCTCGAGCGGATCCTGCACGAGCACATGCAGCTGCACGGCCTGGCACGTGCCCTGCGGGCGGAGGCGACGGCCGGCGACGTCGCTCCGCAAACCCTCCGCGCCCTCGGCGAGCTGCTGCACGACCACGTCCGCGTCGAGGAGCGGGAGCTGTTCGAAGACATCCAGCGCGCCGTCCCACCCGGCGAGCTGGAGGCGATGGCGTGAAGGAGCTCGCCCGGCAGCGCTACGACGAGGCATGTGCCCACGATCGCGCCGGCCGCGAGGAGGCTGCCGTTCCCTGTTACGAGGAGGCGCTCGCGCTCGGGCTGCCCGACCCGTTGCGGCAGCAGGCGCTGCTCGGCCTGGGCTCCACCTACCGCAACCTGCTCCGCCACACCGACGCGATCGCGCTCCTGGCAGGCGCCGTGCGCGAGTACCCCGACGATCAGGCGCTGCGCTTCTTCCTCGCGCTCGCCCTGTGGAGCGGCGGGCGCGAGCGCGACGGGATGCAGGCGATGGCGGAGCTCGCACTCGCCGGGGCCGACCTGCGCGGCCACCATCGTGCCGCCGCCTTCTACGTCGGCCGCCTCGACTAGGTAGACGATGCGCCAGATCGCCGCTCTCCCGGCCCGCCTGCAGGCGATCGTCGACGCGTGGGGCCTGACCCTCGGCGAGGAGCTGCCCGGAGGGCGCCCCGGCCGCTGCATCGCGGCAACCACGACAGAGGGCCGTGAGGCGGTGCTGAAGGTCTTCTCTCCTCCCGCGCGCGGGCCACGCGAGCTCGGGGCGCTGCGCGCCTGGGACGGGCGCGGAGCGCCGGAGGTGCTACGGGCGGACGAGGACATGGCCATCGTCCTGCTCGAGCGGATCCGCCCCGGCACGCCGGCCGCCGACGCGAGTGCAGACGAGATCGCGGCGCTGCTCTCGCTCCTGCGCGTTGGGCCGCCGGCCGGCCTGCCGCCGCTCGAGGCACTCGTGCGCGAGCGCCTCGAGCGAGCGGTGCCGGAGGAGCGGGCGCACGGCCCGCGCGCGGAATGGGCATGGTCGGCGCTGACGCGCCTCACCGCCGGCGCACCAGACCCGGCACTCGTCCACGGCGACCTCGGGCCCCGGCACGTGGTGCGTTGCGCCCTCCGCGGCCTGTGCGCGATCGATCCCGAGCCGTGCGCGGGCGACCCGGCCTACGACGCCGCCACCTGGATCCACGCGGGCGGGCGCCCGGGCCGCCGCGCCCGCTTCGAGGCGCTCGCCGCCGCCGCGAGCCTCGATCGCGCACGACTGCGCGACTGGTGCGGCGTGATCGCCGTGCACGGCTGAGCTTCGACCTCCGACGCCGGCGGTCGCCACACCCGCCTGTGGACGAGAAGTTGCACGCGCGTCACAAAGGGTGTCTCCCCCAGGGAGACACCCTGGGGGAGACACCCGGCCTGGAGATCGCGCCTACAATCGGATCCCATGGCGCACCCCGACTCCTTCGGCGCCCGCTCGACCCTCTCCGTCGGTGGCCGCGAGCTCGCCTTCTTCCGGCTCGCCGCGCTGCAGGCCCGCTACGACGTTGCGCGCCTCCCGTACACGCTCCGCATCCTGCTCGAGAACGTGCTGCGCCGCGAGGACGGCGTCACCGTCACGACGGCCGACGTCGAAGCAGTCGCCGGCTGGGACGCGAAGGCAGAGCCGTCGAGAGAAATCTCCTACAACCCGGCCCGGGTGCTGCTGCAGGACTTCACCGGCGTCCCTGCCGTCGTCGACCTGGCCGCCATGCGCGCCGCCGTCGCCGGCCTCGGCGGCGACCCGGAGCGGATCAATCCGCTGATCCCGGTCGAGCTCGTGATCGACCACTCGGTGCAGGTGGACGACTTCGCCACCCGCCTCGCGATCCAGCACAACTCCGAGCTCGAGTTCCAGCGCAACCACGAGCGCTACGCATTCCTGCGCTGGGGTCAGTCGGCGTTCGCGAACTTCAAGGCGGTGCCGCCCAACACCGGCATCTGCCACCAGGTCAACCTCGAGTTCCTCGCCCGCGTGATCGAGGAGCGCGATGGGCAGGCCTTCCCCGACACCCTCGTCGGCACCGACTCGCACACGAC
>DAIOGR010000124.1:0-6320 GCA_036745155.1 Gaiella sp. | reverse complement strand
GCGTCGCGCACCGCCCCGAGGATGAACGGTGACGTGGCCGAGATGGTGTAGCCGAGGCCGAGCATCATGGCTACGAGTGCGCCGACCTTCTTCGGTGTCCGCTCGAAATCGAGCGGCAGAGTCATCACGAGTGCGAACACGCCGCCCTGAGCGATGCCCGCGAGCAGCGCACCGGCATAGGCGATGCCGGGAACGCCCGCGAGGATCACGGCGCCCGTGATGAAGCACCCGCTCAGGCCGAGGAGAAAGGGGCCACGCCGGGCCGTCCGGTCGGAGAGCCACGGGATCACGAACGACGCCGGGATCGCCGTCAGGTTCATCATGGCGAGCAGCACGCCGGCCTCCCCGTCGCTCCAGCCGCGCTCGTTGTAGGCATCGGGCAGCCACGCGTTGAGCCCGTAGTACGACGAGCCCATCAGCGCGAAGACGGCGACGAGGAGCCATGCGGTATGGCTCCGCCACGGCAGCCGGGGTACCGTGGCGGCCGGAGCCGCGTGGGGCCGCTCGCCCCGGGTCAGGTAGACCCACGCGACGAGCGACAGCAGCGCGACGCAGGAGATCGCGATCAGGGCGCCACGCCAGCCGCCGAGCCAGGCGGCGAGTGGCACGGCGACGGCTGCAGACACGGTCGAGCCCATCTGGATGCCCGTCGTGTAGACACCCGTGCCGGTGGCGGGCCTGCGCTCGAAGTGCTCCTTGACGGAGATCGGCGCGAGGGCGTTGCCGAGGCCCATCCCGATGCCGACGGGCCAGGTGAGCAGGATCACGAGCCAGGCCGACGGCACGATCGCACGGAGAACGCCGAACGTGCCGATCAGCGCCAGGCCGATCGTCATCGCCCGGCGCGTCCCGATCTTCGCGGCGAGATAGGCGGCCACGGGCGCGAACAGGCCCATGCACAGCACCGGGATCGTTCCGAGCAGCCCGGCGACGGCGTGCGAGGTGCGGAGATCGTCCTGGATCCCCGGGATCAGCGGCCCCACGCCGACGATCTGCGGACGCAGCGTCAAGGCGGCGAGAAAGAGCGCCAGGAAGGTGACTCTGGCGCGATGCTCCACTAGATGAGTCGTTCCACGGTCTCGGGCGGCTGGAGAAGCGATCTGACGCGTCGTGGATGTTGCGGCGTCCGTGCCGCGGAGCCGAGCTCGCGCCCCGGGCCGGGCCTCACCCGGCAGCCACGGTCAGCGAGTCGCCTTCCGCCGGGCGAGCTTCGCGAAGTACTCGACGTGCTTGCGGGCCTCTCTCCCCGCAGCGGCGGCGTTCCCCGAGCGGATCGCCTCGAGGATCGGCACGTGCAGCTCGGCCGCCTCCTCCGGCTCGACCTGCGTCCCGTAGATCGTCAGCGTGATCCGCCCTTCCACGCCGAGCGCCTTCCAGGACTGGAGCAAGACGGCGTTGGCCGCCGCCTCCACGATCTTGCGGTGAAAGGCGAAGTCGTGCTGGACGAGCGCATGCAGGTCACCGCGCTTCGCCGCCGCTCTCATCGCTTCCACCTCGCCCTCGAGCAGCGAGACGTCGCCGTCGAGGCGGGCCGCCGCCTCCTTCGCGGCCAGCTCTTCGAGCACGGCGCGCACCGGGTAGATCTCGACCAGCTCCTCCTCGCGAAACGCGCGCACGCGGGCGCCGCGAAACGGCTCGGACTCGACGAGGCGGAGGAGCTCGAGGTCGCGTAGCGCCTCCCGTACCGGCGCCTGGCTCGTGCCGAGCTCCTGCGCGATACGCGTCTCGACGAGCCGCTCGCCCGGCTGGAGCTCACCACGCACGATTCTCTGCAGCAGCACGTCCTTCACCTGCTCACGCAACACCGTGCGCGCGATCGCGGTCACCGTTCGGCCGTCCTGGATCTCATACCGCTGCCTGCCTCCTCACCCGGGGTGAGCGGTCCTACGACTATCGATGATCGATTAGTCTTCCGTCAACTCCGGGACGTCGTCAGCCGGCGATGACCGGGTTCGTGATCTCACCGACGCCGTCGATCTGGATCGTGACGGTGTCGCCCGGCTGCAGCAGCCGCTTCGGGTCGCGGAAGACGCCGACCCCGGCAGGCGTGCCCGTGAGGATGAGGTCGCCCGCCTCGAGCGTCGAGGTCTGCGACGCATAGCTGATGATCTCGTCGATCCCGAAGATCAGGTTGGACGTGTTGGAGTCCTGCAGCGTCTCACCGGACACGATCGCGCGAATCGGGAGCGCGTGCGGGTCGGATACCTCGGAGGCCGGCACGAGCGGACCCACGGGGCAGAAGGTGTCGGGCGACTTGCCGCGCGTCCACTGGCCGTCCGCGAACTGGAGGTCGCGGGCGCTGACGTCGTTCGCGACGACGTAGCCGCGCACTGCCTCGAACGCGTTCTCCTTCGAGACGCGCTTCACGGTCGCGCCGATGACGACGCCCAGCTCCGCCTCGTAGTCGCACTGTTGGACGACGGGTGGGATCACGATCGGGTCGCCGGGGCCGATCAGGGTGGTCGTGTACTTCGCGAAGAACAGAGGAGCCTTGGGGAGCTCTACTCCCTGCTCCTCGGCGTGGTCCTTGTAGTTCAGGCCGACGCAGATGATCTTGCCGGGGCGCTCGATAGGGATCATGCGGCGGATCCTACGCCACCGCCGCCTCCCCACGCCGCGGGAGCGTGCGATAATCGATGATCGATCGAAGCTCGGCCCGACGCCGGATAGACTCGCCGCGATGACCTTCTCGCCGACCCTGGCCGCCGAGTTGCGCCACCTGCTGGGCGCCGATCACGTGATCACCGACCCCGACGAGCTGCGCGTCTACGACTGCGACGGGCTCACGGGCTGGCGCGCGCAGCCGGCTGCCGTGGTGCTGCCCGGGTCGACCGAGGAGGTGCAGGCCGTGGTCAGGGTCTGCGCCCGGGAGCAGCTCCCCTTCGTCGCCCGAGGGGCCGGCACCGGGCTCTCGGGTGGCGCACTGCCCGTGGCGGAGGGGATCGTCGTCTCGCTGGCGCGCCTACGCGCGATCCTCGAGGTCGACCTCGGCTCGCAGCGCATCGTCGTCCAGCCCGGCGTCACGAATCTCGAGGTGACGCGAGCCGTCTCCGGCGAGGGCTTCTTCTACGCCCCCGACCCGTCCAGCCAGCAGGTGTGCACGATCGGCGGGAACGTGGCCGAGAACTCGGGAGGCGCCCACTGTCTCAAGAACGGGTTCACGGTCAACCACGTGACGGGCCTGAAGATCGTGTTGCCCGACGGCGAGCTCGTCGAGCTGGGCGGCAAGGCGCTCGACCCCGACGGGCCCGACCTGCTCGGGGCGTTCGTCGGCTCGGAGGGCACGCTCGGGATCGCGACCGAGGTCACGCTGCGGATCGTGCGCACGCCGGAGGCGGTGACGACCCAGCTGGCGGCGTTCCGGTCGGTCGACGAGGCGGGCGCGGCGGTGTCGGCGATCGTGTCGGCGGGCATCCTGCCGGCCGCGATCGAGATGATGGACCGGCTGACGATCGACGCGGCCGAGCAGGCGTTCCACCCCGGCTATCCGGAGGGGGCGGAGTCGGTGCTGCTCGTCGAGCTCGACGGCGTCGCGGTACAGGTCGACGACGATGCCGCGGCGGTCGACCGGATCTGCCGCGGGTGCGGCGCCTTCGAGGTTCGCGTCGCGCAGGACGAAGCGGAGCGCGCGCTCTTGTGGCTCGGGCGCAAGGGCGCCTTCCCAGCGATGGGTCGCATCTCGCCCGACTACTACGTGCAGGACGGCGTCGTGCCACGCACGAAGCTGCCGCAGGTGCTGCACCGGATCGGCGAGCTGGCGACGGAGCACGGCCTCCGCGTCGGCAACGTGTTCCACGCCGGCGACGGCAACCTGCATCCGCTCGTCCTCTACGACGCGTCCAAGGGCGAGGCAGAGCGGGCGAAGGAGCTGGCGGAGGAGATCCTCGCGGCGTGCCTCGATGCGGGCGGCGCGCTCACGGGCGAGCACGGTGTGGGCGTCGACAAGGCGTGCTCGATGCCCAAGATGTTCTCCGAGCGCGACCTCGCCACGTTCGAGCGGCTGCGCCGGGCGTTCGACCCGGACGGCCTCGCGAACCCGGGCAAGGTGCTGCCTACACCGCGGCTGTGCGGGGAGGTGCCGGGGCCGTACCGGCTGCACCCGCTGGAGAGGATCGGCCTTGCCGAGCGTTTCTAGCCTCGACGAGGCAGCCGAGCACCTCCGCGCCGCGGGCGCCGCCGGCCGCCGTGTGCGGATCGGCGACGACCTCGACGCGGGCGGCATGCAGCGCATCCTCGAGCACGAGGCCGGCGACCTGACGTGCACCGTCGAGTCGGGCATCCGGGTAGCGGCCCTGAACCGCGCGCTCGCCGAGCACGGGCAGCGCCTCTCGCTCGACCCGCCCGGCGACCCGACCATCGGCGCCTGCCTGGCGGCGAGCAAGTCCGGCCCGTTGCGACACCGGTTCGGCGCCCCCCGCGACCTCGTGCTCGGCGTCACGCTCGTGCTCGCCGACGGCACGGTGGCGAGCGCTGGAGGGAAGGTCGTGAAGAACGTGGCCGGCTACGACCTCGGCAAGCTCGTCTGCGGCTCGGCGGGGCGGCTCGCGTTCATCGCCCGGGTCAGCCTCCGCCTCCACCCGCTTCCTGCCACCTCCGGCACGCTCGTCGTCGAGAGCGAGGACGTCGCGGGCGTCGTTTCCCGGCTGCTCGGCTCTCAGCTCGTCCCGAGCGCCCTCGACGTGCTCCACCCGGGGCGCGTCGCCGTGCTCTTCGAAGGCTCGGAGCGCTCCGTCGCAGCCCAGCTGGCAGCGGCGCGTGCGCTGGTGGGCGGAGACGACGCCGGCGCGGTCGTCTGGGAGGAATCGCGCGCACGCCAGGGATCCGCACGGGGACGCCGCCGCTTCGCCCCGGGCGAGCTGAGCGGCGCGCTCGCCGCCCTGGAGGAGGCGGTCGTGCGACCGGCCGCGGGCGTGGCATACGTCCCCGACGAGACCGACGACGAAACACCGCCACCGGTGCTGGCGCTGCAGGAGCGCGTCCGCGAGCGCTTCGACCCGCAGGGGGTGCTGGCGTGAGCGTCACGGACTCGGAGGTGCTGCGGTCGCTGACGAGCGACTGCGTCCACTGCGGCTTCTGCCTGCCGACGTGCCCGACCTACCAGCTGTGGAGCGAGGAGATGGACTCGCCCCGCGGCAGGATCCAGCTGATCGAGGCGCGGCTGGACGGAACCGTCGGCCTCTCCCCCACCTTCGTCACGCATTTCGACCGCTGCCTCGGCTGCATGGCGTGCGTCTCGTCGTGCCCGTCCGGGGTGAAGTACGACCGGCTCGTCGAAGCGACCCGCGGCGCGATCGAGGCGGACGTGCGCCGGCCCCTCGGCGACCGGCTCGTCCGCTCGGGCCTGTTCGCCCTGCTCCCGTACCCGCGGCGGCTGCGCGCCGCCCTCCGGCTCGCGCCGCTCGGTCGGGCGCTGCCGCTGCCCGGCCGGCTCGGCGCGATGACCCGGATCGCTCCCCCGTGGCGCTCCCCCGAGGCGCCGGACGAGGTTACGCCCGCGCGTGGCGAGACGCGCGGGCGCGTGGCCATTCTCACAGGCTGCGTGCAGTCCGTGGTGTTCGGGTCGGTCAACGCCGCCACCGCCCGCGTCCTTGCCGCAGACGGCTACGAGGTGGCGGCGCCGCCGCAGGGCTGTTGCGGCGCCCTCTCCATGCATGCAGGGCGGCTGGAGGAGGGCCGCGCCTTTGCGCGCCGGGTGATCGAGGCGCTCGAGGGCGTCGAGACCGTGATCGTGAACACCTCGGGCTGCGGCTCGCACCTGAAGGAGCTCGGACACGTGCTCGGGGACGATCCTGCCTGGGCCGAGCGGGCCGCGGTGTTCTCCGCCCGCGTTCGCGACCTCGGCGAGTTCCTGGCGGAGGTGGAGCCGCGCGCCCCCCGCCATCCGCTCAACCTGAAGGTGGCGATGCAGGACTCCTGCCACCTCCGCCACGCCCAGCGGCTGCCGGTGTCGTCGGCGACCTCGCTGCGACGGATCCCCGGGCTGACGGTCGTCGAGCCGGCCGAGCAGGACATCTGCTGCGGCAGCGCCGGCATCTACAACGTCACGCAGCCCGAAGCGGCACAGGAGCTCGGTGACCGCAAGGCGGGGCACGTGCTCGCGACCGGGGCGCAGGTCTACGCGAGCGCCAACCCCGGCTGCCTCGTGCAGGTGGCGACGGCGCTCCGACGCGCGAGGGCACCGCTGCCGGCGCTCCACCCGATCGAGCTGGTCGACGCGTCGATCAGGAACCTCGGCGCGGCCCACGTCGTCCGCTCGGGACGCCGCTAGATGTTTGATGCCACGGGTTCGCCTGCTGCGGGGCGTGACGTGGCTGCTCTGG
>DAIOGR010000123.1:3328-6340 GCA_036745155.1 Gaiella sp. | reverse complement strand
GTGGGTGGGGCGGACGCGTACCTGCGGGGGGCGGGTGTCGAACCGTCGACGCTGCGCCGTCTGCGGGCACGGCTGACCTGAGCCCCTCGTCAGCGGCGCCCGCCCCGGTCGTGCGCACGCTGCGCCGACACGGCGTGGGCGCGGGCCTCGAGCTCGTCGTCGAGCGGGGGCAGGGGCTCCGAGGGGCCGCCGGTGAGGTGTGCCAGCGACTGGGCGAGCAGCCAGTCCGCGAGTGCCGGATTGCGCGGGAGCAGTGGGCCGTGGAGGTAGGTGCCGATGGCGCGCGCGACACGGCAGCCCTCGAAGCCCGAGCGCCCGTCGTTGCCGAAGCCGGCGAGCACCCTGCCGAGTGGCGTGGCGTCCTCGTCGAGCAGCGTGCGTCCGGCATGGTTCTCGAAGCCGGCGACGGCCGTGTGGACGCCCGGCTCGAGTTCGCACTCGATCAGGACATCGCCGATCATGCGGGTCTCCCCGGCAACGGTCTCGTGGGGGAAGAGGGCAGCTCCCGGCATCCAGGAGCCGTCACGCCCTCTGTAGCCGCGGCCGAGCAGCTGGTAGCCGCCGCACACCGCCAGGAGTGCTGCGCCGCCGGTCACCGCCTCGCCGATCGCCCGCCCCTTGGCGGCCAGGTCGGGGGCGACGAGCGCCTGCTCACGGTCCTGGCCGCCGCCGACGTAGAGCAGGTCGTACACGCCCGGCGCGAGCTCGTCGCCGATGCCGATGGACGTCACCTCGAGCTCGTGCCCACGGAGCGCGGCACGCCGGGTGAGCACCGCGATGTTGCCGCGGTCTGCGTAGATGTTCAGATAGTCCGGGTAGAGGTGCCCGACACGGATCCTCATGCGCCTCGTCCCTCCCAGTACGGCCGCACGAGCCCCCGCGCAGCGACGACGGCCCGCAGCCGCAGCATGGCGGTGTAGGTCGGGAGCACGACGAGCTCACCGCCGGGGCCTGCGAGCGCAAGCCCGCGGTCGAGCGCCGCCTCGAGGTCGGGGATCACCTCGAGGCGCTCGGCCGGCAGCCCGGCGTAGGCGAAGCGGAGCGCCAGCTCGGCGGCGCGGTCGCCGCTCGCAATGATGTGCGCCGTCCCGGCGAGCAGCGGCTCGAAGTCGACGTCCCAGATCCACGACACGTCGCGTCCGTCGGCGATCGCGTCGTTGAGGGCCACGACGAGGGTGGGAGGGAGGCCGCCCTCCTCGAGCGTGCGCACCGCCTCATTCGCCCCGGCGGGGTTCTTGATCAGCAGCATCAGGATCCGGCGGTCGCCCGCCTCGATGCGCTCGAAGCGGCCAAAGGCTGCGGCGAAGCCCTCGAGGCCGGCAGCGACCTCGTCGAGCGTCGCTGCCACGGCGAGGCCGACGGAGGCCGCCGCGAGCGCGTTGTAGACGTTGTAGAGCCCCGGCAAAGGCAGCCGCACGCGCCGGGAGCCGGCAGGCGTGACGAGCTCGAAGGAGGAGGCGTCGAGCCCGTGCAGCTCGATCGCCCGCGCCGCGACGTCGAGCTCGGGGCGTCCGTGCCCGCACGCGGGGCAGCGATAGTCGCCCAGGTGGCCGACGTAGGCGGCGGCGTAGGCGTACGGCGCGCCACAGCGGACGCAGTACTTGGAGTCGGCTGCATGCTGCAGTGCGGGGCGGGCCAGGCGCGGGTCGTCGACGCCGAAGCGCAGCGCGGCGGTGCGCCCGTCGGCGAGCGCGCCGACGAGTGGGTCGTCGGCGTTGACGACGAGGGTGGTCGCCGGCGGCAGCCCGGCAACGGCGCTGCGCCACCGCTCGGCGATGTGCTCGAGCTCGCCGTAGCGGTCGAGCTGGTCGCGGAAGAGGTTTCCGAGGGAGACGACGCGCGGTCGGACGCGCTCGACGATCGCCGGCAGGGCGAACTCGTCGACCTCGAGCAGGCCCAGCTCGGCGTCGCCCGCCGAGAGCAGCGTGGAGGCGACGCCCGAGGCGAGGTTCGCGCCGGAGTGGTTCCACGCGAGGCGATGGGAGCCCTCGAGGATCCTGGCTGTCATGGCGCATGTGGTCGTCTTGCCGTTCGTCGCCGAGAGGACGACGACGCCGTGGGGGAGGCGCGCCGCGAGCGCGTCGACTACCCCGGGATCCAGCTTCCAGATCAGCTTGCCCGGCAGCGTGGTGCCGCCGCCCCTGCCGGCCGCGCGGGAGAGGCGCGCGACGAGCCGGGCGGCGCGCGTCTCGAGCTCGAGCCGGGCTCCCATGCGGTCGAGAGTACCGGGAGAGCCTGCAGCTCTCCTCCGCACGCCGACGAGACGCCTCGCTCGGGGCTACTTGCACATCGAGCAGAATGCTCTACAGTGATTGCATATGGCCAGGTCCCGTCGTCGGCACCCGGCAGTGGCCGGGATCGACGAGGCGGCTCTCGCGGAGTTTCGCGCCGGCATCAGACGGCGCTACACCGACGAGCAGATCCTCGACGAGCTTCGCGCGAGCGCGTCCCGGCTCGGCCGCTCGCCCACGATGCGCGAGTTCGCCGCCGACGCGGAGGCCAGGGTGCACCCGCAGACCGTGATCGAGCACTTCGGCACCTGGAACGCCGCCAAGCGGGCCGCCGGCCTGACGCCCCGGCGGTTCATCAGCCGGGAGGAGCTGCTCGAGCAGCTGCGCGGGCTCGGGCTCGAGCTCGGGCGAACGCCGACGGCCCGGGACGTCGACGCGCAGCGCGGCCGCATCGCCTCGAAGTCGCTCATCTGGCACACGTTCGGGTCGCTCACCCAGGCTCTCAAAGAGGCGGGCTTCGACGTCCCGGTCGGTGAGGAGCGTCTCGAGCGCGCCGTCGTCCAGGGAACGGTGCTGGCCCGGGAGCTCGGCCGGCTTCCGAAGATGGCGGACTGGAAGGCGGCCCGGCGGCGGGATCCTGCGCTGATGAGCGAGTGGCAGGTCTACCGCATGGTCGAGATCGACCAGGGCCCCTGGGCGGCGTTCCAGTTCCTCGTGCGTGAGCGCCTGCGGGAGGAGGGCGTGCGCGTGAGGTCTGACGGAGCGATCGAGGCGTAGCCGC
>DAIOGR010000123.1:0-3228 GCA_036745155.1 Gaiella sp. | reverse complement strand
TCCCTCGTGCGGCGCCCGCACGGTGGGCAGCCTGCTCTCGTCCCGGTAGCTGCGGTCCGGCCGGAAGCGCTGTTCCGCTGCGACGGTGCCGCCGGCGAGGTGGATGAGCCGGCCCTCGGCGAGCTCGATCTTCCGCAGCGACAGGCGCAACGCCCGCTCGACGACCTCGAGTGCTTCCCTCGTCGAGGCGAAGAACACCTCGCGCCGGCCGCGCCCCAGCCAGAGCGGGCGGCCGACCCCTCGTGCGACGTAGAGCGTGCGGTCGTCTCGCTCGTCGATCCACGCGGCCGCCATCGTGCCGGCGAGCTCCTCCAGGCCACGGTGGTCGCTGTGCAGCGCGTGCATCAGTGCGAAGATCGCCTCGGAGTCGACGGTCATCTCCGGCTCGGCGCGAGCCAGTCCGTGGCGGAGGAGGATCTCCTCGTCGTTGACCACGATGCCGTTGTGGATACCGACGATCGATCCGTGCCGGATCGGGTGGTTGTTGGCGAGGATGGTGGGGTGGCCCTTGGTGAAGTCGCGCACGTGCACGAGCGCCTGGGTCGTCGCAGACGGCAGCGAGACGGCGTCGAGGAGCTCGCTCGCGCCCGTGCGCTGCTTGTGAAGCGACACCATCGTGGCCGGCGACCGGTACGCATACCCGGCGGCGTCGGCGCCGCGCTCGGCGATCCCGGCGAGAAGCGCCTGCGCTGCGAGCGTGCGGTCGATCGTGGAGTCGCCGTCGAGGCTGAAGCCCGCTATGCCGCACATGTCGGAGTCAGTCACCTCACCCTGTTCGACTCTGGAGACGACGGGGCCTCGGTCGGGGTTTGTGAGGGATCTGTTCGCATGCGTGGCCCGGAATCCTGGCCTCTGTATCGACCGGATCACGCTATGCCTCAAGCAAGTGAGCCGATCGGCCGATACCCCGCTCTGTGGAAGGGAACACTGCAGAGTCGCTCTTCGACGACGAGGTCGAGGCGGTCGAGGCGGTCGAGGAGCGATCTGATCCGGTCACGCAGGATCCGCTCAAGCTGTACGTGCGCCAGATCGGCGACGGCAGGCTGCTCACTCCTGCCGAGGAGCGCGAGCTCGCCCGGCGCAAGGATCTCGGCGACGACGATGCGAAGCGCCGCCTGATCGAGTGCAACCTGCGCCTCGTGATGTCGATCACACGGAACTACACCCGGGCCGGCGTCCCTCTGCTCGACCTGATCCAGGAGGGCAACCTCGGCCTCATCCGCGCGGTCGAGAAGTTCGACTACACGCTGGGCTACAAGCTCTCGACGTATGCGACCTGGTGGATCCGCCAGTCGATCTCCCGTGCCCTCGCCGAGCAGGGCCGGACGATCCGGCTGCCCGTCCACGTCGCAGACCAGGTGCGCCGCGTCACCCGTGCGCGCCGCGTGCTCGGCCAGAAGCTCAACCGTGACCCGTCGGTCGACGAGATCGCGAAGGAGGCGGACTTCTCGCCGAAGCGCGTCCAGGAGCTGCTCGAGCTCGTCCAGGATCACGTCTCTCTGGAGACGCCGGTCGGCGACGGCGAGAGCATGATGGGCGACCTGATCGAGGATCACAACGCGTCGGCGCCGGAGACGGAGACGTCGGACAAGCTCCGCTCGTCCGAGCTCGCCGAGGCCATCGCCCGGCTGAAGCCCCGCCAGCAGCAGGTGCTGGTCGAGCGCTTCGGGCTGAACGGCGGCAAGCCGAAGACGCTCGAGGAAGTGGGGAAGATCCTCGGCATCACGCGCGAACGCGTCCGCCAGCTCGAGACCCGGGCCCTGCGGGAGCTGCGCCAGGTGGCGCCGGCGCTCGAGCTCTACCTGCGCACGTAGCGCGCGCCTCGAACTCGCGGCGTTACGACTGCACGGCCTGCATCTCGCGCACCGTCGCGAGCCGCCGCAGAGAGTCGAGCTCGATCTGCCGTACGCGCTCGCGGGTGAGGCCGAGCCGGCGGCCGATCTCCTCCAGCGTCTTCGGCTCGGCGCCGCCGATGCCGTAGCGGAGGATTACCACCTCGCGCTCCCGCTCCGGCAGGCTCGTGAGCGCCCGGCGCAGCGCCTGGCTGCGCAGCTCGAGCTCCACCTTCTCCTCCGGCAGGAGCTCCTCGCCGGCCACGAAGTCGCCCAGCACGGCGTCCTCTGCGTCGCCGACGGGCGCGTCGAGGCTCGTGGACGCCCGGGCAGCCGCACGCACCTCCATCACCTGCTGCAGGGTCAGCGACGCCTCCTCGCCGATCTCGGCGAGGGTGGGCTCACGTCCGAGCTGTGTCCAGAGCGTACGCTCGGCCCGGTTCATCTTCTGCAGCCGCTCCACGATGTGCACCGGCATCCGGATCGTTCTCGCCTTGTCGGCGAGGGCCCGCGCGACCGCCTGGCGAATCCACCAGGTCGCGTAGGTGGAGAACTTGAAGCCTCGCCGCCAGTCGAACTTCTCCACGGCGCGGATCAGCCCCAGGGTGCCCTCCTGGATCAGGTCGAGGAAGGGGAGGCCCTGGTTGCGGTAGTTCTTCGCGATCGACACCACGAGCCGGAGGTTCGACTGGATCATCTCCTGCTTGGCTGCCAGGTCGCCGTCCTCGATGCGCTTCGCGAGCGCGACCTCCTGCGCCGCGGTGAGCAGCTGATGTCGACCGGCCTCGCGCAGGAAGAGCTGCAGCGAGTCGGTCGTGGCCTCCGGTGCTGCGTGGACCGGGGGAGGCTCGAAGTGCGTGACCTCGACGACGTCGATCCCGCGCTTGTCGAGCTCGCGCAGCAGCGCCTCCTGCTCGACGAGCGACAACTCGTGCGTCTCGACGATGTCCGCGAGCTCCTGGGCGCGGATCGTGCCGGCTTGCTCACATGCTTCGAGCAGTGCCTGCACCTCGTCCTGCGCGAGCAGGCTATCGATGTCGACTGTAGTCACGGAGGGGAAGCTCGTGCGTGCTGTCACATCTACTCTCCCACTGCCGCAGGCCGCTTGTCCAGGCTACACCCATCTCGACGCCGGCAGAGCCGCTCTACGACGTCCTGCCGGTGTACTAGAACGGTGACGTGGGTGTGATCGACGACCTGCTCGAGAACAACCGCGCCTTCGCGGCGCGGGTCGACCGCGGGCACCTGGACGTCCGCCCGTCACTGCGTCTCGCGATCGTCACCTGCATGGACTCGCGGCTCGACGTCTTCGCGGCGCTTGGCCTGGAGGACGGCCAGGCCCACATCCTGCGCAACGCCGGCGGCGTGATCACGGACGACGTGATCCGCTCGCTCG
>DAIOGR010000122.1:1054-6412 GCA_036745155.1 Gaiella sp. | reverse complement strand
AGGGTGAGCAGCAGCGCCTCCTCGGTGGGCATCCGGTTCTCGGCCTGCTGCCACACGACGGACTGCGGGCCGTCGATCACCTCTGCCGTCACCTCCTCGCCACGGTGGGCGGGCAGGCAGTGCATGAACACCGCCTCCGGCCGGGCGCGGCGCATCAGCTGCTCGTCGACCTGGTAGGCCCGGAGCTCGTGCAGCCGTTCCTCCCGTTCGGACTCCTCGCCCATCGACACCCAGACATCGGTGTAGACGGCGTGGGCGCCCTCGACCGCCTCCCGCGGGTCGGCCACGACGCGTGCCCCGTGGATCTTCGACGCGTAGCCCTCCGGCGCCGCGATCACGACCTCCATGCCGGCCAGCCGGCCCGCCTCCACGAGTGACGTCGCCACGTTGTTGCCGTCTCCCACGAACGCCACCTTGAGGCCGTCCAGCCGCCCGAACCGCTCGAACAGCGTCAGCAGGTCCGCGAGTGCCTGGCACGGATGATGCTCGTCCGTCAGCGCGTTGATCACCGGCGCGGTGGCGTAGCGTGCGATCTCCTCGACCGTCGCGTGCGCGAAGGTTCGCACCACGATCGCCACGGCGTAACCCGAGAGCGTCCGGGCGGTGTCCGCCACGGTCTCACCGCGCCCGAGCTGCAGCTCGTCGGGCCGGAGCACGAGCGGCAGCATGCCCAGCCGCTCCGCCGCTGCAGCGAACGAGACGCGGGTGCGGGTCGACGGCTTCTCGAAGAAGCACACGACGGTGTCGCCGCGCAAAGCGTCGACGAACCCGTGCGGCCGCGCCTTCATCGTGGTCGCCAGGTTGAGCATGGCGGCCAGTCCGTCCCGGTCGAGGTCGACGACGCGCAGGAAGTGGCTGGGAATGGCCGGTGCGTGAACGGTGCTCATGTGGGGCTCCTTTCAGTGCCGGGGCGCCCGGCGGGCGCCCCGGCTACCACGTCGTGATCAGCCGGTCGCGACGGTCGTCTCCTGATGGGCAAGGTGCTCGAGCGCCGCGATCACCTCGTGCAGGGTCGGGTGCCCCAGCTCGCGGATCTCGTAGCGGGCGTGCCGCAGCGGATGCCGCGTGCGGATCAGGCGCCCCAGGTCGAACGGCGTGCCCGTGACGACGACGTCGCACTCGACGGCGTCGATCGTCGCTTCGAGGTCGCGCAGCTGCTCGTCCCCGTACCCCATCGCCGGCAGCACCGGCCCGAGCTGCGGGTACTTCGCGAACGTGTCCTTGAGCGAGCCGACGGCGAACGGCCGCGGGTCGACGATCTCCGCCGCCCCCGCCTGTCGCGCCGCCACCGTGCCGGCACCGAACGTCATACCGCCGTGCGTCAGCGTCGGCCCGTCCTCCACGACGAGCACCCGGCGCCCCGTCAGCGGCTCACCGGCGTCGAGGGTCACGGGCGACTCTGCCCTGATCACCTTGGCACGCGGGTTCACCGACGCGATGTCGGCCAGCACGCGCTCCACGTCCTCCGGGTCGGCGCTGTCGATCTTGTTCACCACCACGACGTCCGCCATGCGGAGATTCGTCTCGCCCGGGTGATACGCGAGCTCGTGGCCGGGACGCAGCGGATCGGTCACGGTGATCAGGAGGTCGGGCTGGTAGAACGGGAAGTCGTTGTTCCCCCCGTCCCAGACGATCACGTCCGCCTCCTGCTGGGCCTGCGCGAGGATGTCGGCGTAGTCGACCCCGGCGTACATGACCATGCCGAGCTCGACCGGAGCCTCGTACTCCTCCCGCTCCTCCACCGTCGGGTGCGAGGCGTCGATCTCCTCGATCGTCGCGAAACGCTGCACCCGCATCACCTCCAGGTCGCCGTAGGGCATCGGATGGCGGACGAGCGCGACGCGGAGGCCCGAGTCGACCAGGATCTTCCCGATCTTCCGGCTCGTCTGGCTCTTACCGCACCCGGTGCGGACTGCGGTGACGGCGATCACGGGCCGCTCCGCCTTCAGCATCGTCGCCCGCGGCCCGAGCAGGCGGAAGTCGGCACCCGTCGCCAGGACCTGCGACGCCTTGTGCATCACGTCCTCGTGCGACAGGTCGGAGTACGCCAGCACGACCTCCGTCACGCCTTCTGCGCGGACGATCTCCGCGAGCTCGGACTCCGGCCGGATCGGGATGCCGTTCGGGTACAGCGGCCCGGCGAGCGCTGCCGGATAGGTGCGGTCGTCGATGCCGGGGATCTGTGCGGCGGTGAAGGCCGCCACCCGCGTGCCCGCATCGTCGCGGAACACCGTGTTGAAGTCGTGGAAGTCGCGGCCTCCCGCGCCCATGATCACGACGGTGCGCATGTGCTCTCCTCTCTCAGTCCAGGTGGACGGGAACGCGGGAGGTCGGTGCCTCCCTCGTCCAGTCCTCGGGTACGGTCAGCGGACGCTCCGCCGGTCTCCGCCAGCTCATCCAGATGTACACGGGGATGCCGAGCAGGAGCAGCATGAAGCCCTTCGCGATCCACTCGGTGCCGGCGCCCCAGATGGCCCAGGTCGCGAAGACGAACGCGAGCGCCGCGATCAGCATGTCGCGGACGAACACGCCGCGCGTGAAGCGGGCCCGGTCGTGGGCCCACAGGTACGCCTGCGCTGCCGCCGAGTAGGCGTACGGCATCAGGGTGGCGATCGACGCCAACAGGATCACCTCGGTGAACCGCTCCCCGACGGTCGCGTTCCAGTTGTAGAGCACGAGCGCCGAGACGAGCAGCGACGAGACGACGAGGCCGAACACCGGCGTCTGCCCCTTGCCCTTCACTCTGGCGAACGGCTCCGGGAAGAGGCCGTCCTCCGCAGCCGCGAGCGACACGCGCGCGGTCAGCAGGATCCAGCCGTTGAGGCAGCCGAGCGTCGCGATCATCGCCACCACTGCCACTGCGTCACCCCAGCTGACACCGAGCAGCGTGCCGCCCCACAACGCGTCGGCGGCGTCCGCGAACGGTGCGGTCGAGCCGGCGAGGGTAGCCCGGGGCAGCGCGCCCATCACGGTGATCAGCGCGACCACGTACAGCAGGGTCGTCGCCAGCGTCCCGATGATCGTGGAGCGCGCGATCGTCCGCTCGGGGTCTTTCATCTCCTCGGCCGGCACCGTGGCCGACTCGAGGCCGATGAACGCCCACAGGGCCAGGGTCGCGGCGGCATTGATGTGGAAGTCGTTGAACCAGCCGCTGCCGCCCTCGGGCGCGAACGGGGTCAGGTTGCCCCCGCCGACGCTGAAGGCGATCCAGAAGAGGCCGATCAGCCCGATCGCAGCCAGCGGTACGAACTTCAGCACCGTCGTCACGACCTGCACCCAGCCGGTCTCGCGGGCGCCGACGACGTTCACCGCCGTCAACAGCCAGATCAGCGCGATCGCGAGCAGGGCCGCGAGGAAGCGGTTGTCGTTCAGCCCGTCCCAGAAATGAGCGGTGTACGCGACGAACGCGATCGCGATCGCGGCGTTCCCGACCCAGGCTGCGATCCAGTATCCCCACGCGGTCCAGAAGCCGATGAAGTCGCCGAACGCGCGTCGCGCGTACGCGTATGGGCCTCCGGTGCGCGGGTAGGCGCTGCCAAGGCGCGCGAAGACGAGCGCCAGCAGCATCGCGCCGACGCCCGTGAGGGCGAGTGCCACGATCGAGACCGGACCCGCCTCGCCGGCGAGGCTCGCCGGCAGCAGGAAGACGCCCGAGCCGACCATGTTGCCGATCACGAGCGCCGTGGCCATCCACAGGCCTAGCGAGCGCTTGAGGCGTGGACGAGCGGGGCCTGCCCGTTCGTCCGTGGGAAGGGTGGACATCGTGCCTCCCTCCTTCCGGAGCGACGCGACGGCGTCGATCTCCGTTGCGACTGCCCCCGTCGGGGCTACGCCCCCATTCCATCGCCGCAGCAGAGCCGCGGCATCGGCGTGCCCTCCGATTCGCGCTGCGGTGAGCTACGGAGGGAGCGGGGAACGCTACGATCGCGTCTCGTGGGCCTTTTCGACCGCGCCGTCGTCCGTGTGCTGCCGGCCGTGCCTCGGTCGGTGGTGCGACTCGTCTCCGCCCCGTACATCGCCGGGCCGACGCTCGACGATGCCCGCCGTACCGTCGCCGCCCTCAACGCCGAAGGCAAGACCGCGACCGTGGACGTGCTGGGGGAGGAGATCACGCGACCGGAGGAGGCGCATGCGATCGCCGACGCCTACCGCTCGGTGCTCGCCGCCATCCACGGCGACGGGCTCGACGCGAACGTGTCGGTGAAGCTGACGGGCCTCGGCCTCAAGCTCGACGTCGGCCTCTGCCGCGACCTGCTCCGGTCGCTCGTGCACGACGCCGCCGAGCGTGAGGCATTCGTGCGCGTCGACATGGAGGACGCCACCTGCGTCGACGACACGCTTGCCCTCTACCGGGAGCTGCGAGCCGCGGGTCTCGACAACGTCGGCATCGTCCTGCAGGCCTACCTGAAGCGGACGCTCGCGGACATTGCCGACCTGGCCGACCTCCGTCCGAGTGTCCGGCTCTGCAAGGGGATCTACGTGGAGCCTGCCGGGATCGCGTTCCAGGACTACCAGGTGGTGCGCCGCTCCTTCGTGGCCTGCCTCGAGGCTCTGCTGGCCGGCGGCTCCCGAGTCGGTGTCGCCACCCACGACGAGCTCCTGATCGGCGAGACACTGTCGCGGGTCGCCGGTCTCGCCAGGGACGCGTACGAGTTCCAGATGCTGCTCGGCGTGCGCGAGGCGAGAGCGAGCGAGCTCGTCGCCGCCGGTCATCGCCTTCGCGTCTACGTCCCCTACGGGCAGCGCTGGTACGAGTACTCGCTGCGGCGCCTCCAGGAGAACCCGAGCATGGCGGGCACGATCGCGAAGGCGACCCTCGGACGGCTCAGTGGGCGCGGCTGACCCGCCGCTCGACGCGTCAGCCTGTCGGCGTGGAGAGCCAGCACTCGAGGCCGGTGCCCCGGTAGCGCGCCAGCGTGCGGTGGGCGGCGAGCTGGCGTGAGAACGTCGCGTGCCGCAACGCGACCGGCTTCCCGCCGACGAGCAGGCGAACCGAGACGCGGAGCCCGGCCACGTCGAGCCCGGCGCGGAGCCGGATCTGGCAGGTCAGCGAGCGGCCGGCGGGTGTCTGCGCGACGCACCGTCCGAGTCGGCTGGCGCCCTTCCACACGCTCACCTCGACGGTGCCGGCCGCGCGGCTGAGCGCTCCGATCACGAGGACGTTGCCGCGGCGGGCGAGGCTCGGCGGGGCGAGAACCGGGAGCGTGTGGGGAGCGACGGTGGGAGGCAGCAGGGGGGCCGCGGTCGACAGCTTCTCGGGCGCGGGGGCGGGTGTGGCAGCCGGCGTGGGCGACGGGGTGGGTGTCGGGGTGGGGGTCGGCGTCGGCGTGGGTGTCGGCGTCGGTGTGGGAGTGGGCG
>DAIOGR010000122.1:0-1044 GCA_036745155.1 Gaiella sp. | reverse complement strand
CGGTCGGCCGTGGCAGGGGGGGCGCCGTTAGGACATTCTCGGGGGTGGGCGTGGGCGCAGGCGACTGCGCCGGCGCCGGCGCCGGCGTGGGCGCGGGCGCCGGAATCGGCTGCGGGTCGATGCGAATCGTGACCTCTGCCTGCGCGCGTGCACTGGTTGCGCGGATCGTGACGTTACCGCCCTGGGGCGGCGTCGGGGGCGCCGTGTACAGCCCAGCGGTTGTGATCGTGCCGATCTCGGTCGTTCCTCCGAGCACGCCGTTCACACGCCACTCCACGCTCGGCGGGTCGGCGGCGACGGACGCCGTGAGCTGGACGCTCGTCCCGCCGATCATGCTTGCCGGCACTCCGGAGAGGGAGATCGTTGGCACAGTCGGTGAGACGGTCAGCGTCACGGCCGCAGTCGCGGGCGTGCGTGGGAACTCGCTGCTGGCGTCGAGGGCGATGTAGGTGAAGGAGTCCGACCCGGAGTAGTTGGCCGAGGGCGTATAGGTGACCTGCGGCCCCTCGAACACCTTGCCGACCTCCTGGTCGAGCGTCCCGCCTGAGGGTCCACTCACGATCTCGAACCTCCGGGCTCCTACCGCTCCGAAGGTTTGGGCATCCAGCGTGACCTTCTCCGGCTGGCCGGCAGCCACGTTCCAGACACTCACGGGACGCGCGACATACCCCGGGATCTCCGATGTCGTCGCCGCGAACCTCAGCCCATTGTTCGTCTCGTCAGCTTCGATCAGGGCGTTGTCGGGGTCGGACGACGCGCCAAGCCAGTACGTGCCCGGCGAGACGTTTGACACGTCGATCCATTGGAAGGCAACGTCGGACGGGTACACGTCGCGCCAGCCCGCAGAGACCCCCATCGTCACCTGGGCCGCCGCCGGGTTGAGTCGCTCGCAGAACCGAAGCGGACCACTCGGTGACTGGCTGTAGGCCGCAGCGGCCGGCCCGAAACTGTCCACGCGCTCCGAGTCGGCGAGGCAGAAGCCGACCTTCTGCGACGGAGCCACTTCAACCCTCTTGCCGGCGTCGTACAGAGAGTATCGCGTTG
>DAIOGR010000121.1:0-6446 GCA_036745155.1 Gaiella sp. | reverse complement strand
AGCACGAAGGGGCACGTGCCCTCGCAGGGGGCCAGACGCTCGTCAACGTGATGAAAGCCCGGGCCGCCTCGCCCGACGTGCTCGTCGACCTGGCCGATCTCGACGAGCTGCGCCAGATCTCCTTCTCCGCCGACCAGTCGGTGCTCGAGATCGGGGCGATGGTGACGAGCACGGAGCTCGCCGCATCCTCCGAGGTGGAGGTGGCGCGCCCCATCCTCGCCGAGGTCGTCTCCACGATCGCCGACCTGCAGGTGCGCAACCGCGGCACCGTCGGCGGCAATCTCTGTGTCAACGACCCCACGAACCACCTGCCGCCGCTCTTCGTCGCGCTCGGCGCGACGATGACGATCCGGAGCACGGCCGGCGAGCGCACCGTTGCCGCGGAAGACTTCCTGCTGGGCGTCTACACCACCGCCGTCGAGGAAGGCGAGCTGCTCACGAAGGTGTCGGTGCCGACCCGCAAGCCCGGCACCGGCGACGCCATGGAGGGCATCACGCTGGGAGCGCACGGCACCTACGTCGTCAATGCGGCGGCCACCGTAGGCCCCGACGGCGTCCGGGTGGCGATCGGCTGCGTCGCGGCCACGCCCGTACGGGCGACGGCGATGGAGCAGGCGCTCGCGGGTGGCGACGTGTCCGAGCAGGCCGTACGGACGGCCGCAGCAGGGCTCGGGGCCTCGCTCGAGCCGCCGTCCGACGTGCACGCCTCTGCCGACTATCGCCGCCATCTGGCCGAGGTGTCAGCCGTGCGCGCCGTCCTCAAAGCCGCCGAGAGAGCGAAGGGGTAACTCTTGTCCACCACACCGACCACGAGCCGGACGGTCTCGATCGACGTCAACGGGACGACCTACGAACGGGACCTGCCCGCCTCACGCTTGCTCGTCCACTTCCTGCGGGACGACCTCGACCTCACCGGCACCCACGTCGGCTGCGACACCGGCAGCTGCGGCGCCTGCACCGTGCACCTGGACGGGCTTGCCGTGAAGAGCTGCTCGGTGCTCGCCGTGCAGGCGGACGGCGCCTCGGTACGTACGGTCGAGGGCCTCGCCGGCGACTCCGGCGAGCTGACCGCGCTGCAGCAGTCGTTCAAGGACCATCACGGCCTGCAGTGCGGGTACTGCACGCCCGGGATGCTGATGAGCGCGACGGCCCTGCTCGAACGCAACCCGCATCCGACCGAGCACGAGGTGAAGGTCGCCCTGCAGGGGAACCTCTGCCGCTGCACCGGCTACTGGAACATCGTCGAAGCGGTCGTCGCCGCAGGCAAGGGAGGTGGGTCGTGACCGCCGTTGAGACCGAGGCCGGCACGCTGCAGAAGGGCGCCGCAATGGGGCAGAGCGTCCCGCGCAAGGAGGACAACCGCCTCGTGCAAGGCCAGGGCGTGTTCGTCGACGACGTCAAGCGCCACGGCATGGGCTACCTCCACTTCGTCCGCTCGCCGTACGCCCACGCGAAGATCGGCTCCATCGACGTGTCGTCAGCACTCGAGCTGCCCGGCGTGTACGGCACGCTGACCGGCGACGAGGTCGCCATCCTGACCGACCCGTTCTTCCAGATCGCGGCGCCCCCGGGCGGCCACGTCAAGGACTACGCGCTCGCCGTGGGCAAGGTGCGCTACCTGGGCGAGCCCGTCGTCGCAGTCGTCGCCGAGACCCGGGAGCTCGCCCGCGACGCCGCCGAGCTCGTGTGGGTCGACTACGAGCCGCTGCCCGTGGTCGTCGACGCGCGCCGCGCAGGCGACGACGACGCGCCCGTGCTGCACGAGGAGGCCGGCGGCAACATGTCCTACACGGGCGTGTGGGAATGGGGCGACGTCGACGCGGCGTTCGCCGAGGCGGATCACGTCGTCACGATCAAGGAGCTCCACTTCGACCGCTTCAACTCCACGCCGCTCGAGACCGACGGGGCGCTCGTCGAGTACAACCGCGGCACCGGGCAGTGGACGATCACGACCAACAACCAGTTTCCCGGCTTCGCCGCGATCATGATGGGCCCGGCCATGCGCGTCGGGCTGGACAAGCTCCGCATCGTCACCCAGGACATCGGCGGCGGCTTCGGCAACAAGATCACGTCGCACCCGCAGCTCGTCACCTGCTGCCTGCTGGCGCGCAAGCTGAACCGGCCGATCCAGTGGACCGAGTGGCGCACCGAGTTCCACCAGTCGATGTCGCACGGCAACGAGCGGTGGTTCCACGACACCGAGGTCGCCGTCAAGGCGGACGGCACGCTGCTCGGCTTCCGCTCCAAGGCGATCGACGACGCCGGCGCCTACCTCCGCTACGAGCCGCTCGGCGGGGTGATCTGGGCGCAGGTGGCGCCGGGCCTGTACGGCTGGCGCAACCTGCGGCTCGAGTTCACGCAGATGATGACGAACAAGGCGCCCGTGTCCCCGAACCGCGGCTACTCGCGCATGCAGCACCTGTGGTTCACGGAGCGCATCATCGACATCGTCGCGCAGGAGCTCGGCTTCGACCCCGTCGAGATCCGGAAGAAGAACTACGTGCAGCCGGAGCAGATGCCGTACGAGACGCCGAACGGCTGCGTCTACGACTCCGGCGACTATCCCCGCTCGCTCGATCTCGTGCTCGAGCTGATCGGGTACGACCGGATCGAGGAGCGCCGCCGCGACGCCGCGGCGCGCGGCAAGCTGCTCGGCTTCGGCATCGGCTCGACGCTCGACTCGGGGACGAACAACTTCGGCCAGTCGCAGCTGCTCAACCCGGAGCTGCAGTTCTCCGGCAACAACGAGGTGGCCACGGTCAAGCTCGACATCTTCGGGGAGGTGGTCGTGACGCTCGGCACCACCCCGCAGGGCCAGGGCCACGAGACGACCGCGTCGCAGGTGGTCGCGGACATCCTCGGCTGCTCCGTCGACCAGGTGCACGTGCGGGCGGGCCACGACAGCTACTGGAACTCGAACGCCGGCTTCTCCGGCACGTATGCGAGCCAGTTCGCCGTCACCGGCCTCGGCGCCGCCAAGGGCGCCGCCGACCTGCTGGCGGCCGAGATGAAGCTGCTCGCCTCGATGGTGTTCCAGTGCAGCCCGGACGACATCGAGCTGGCCGAGGGCTTCGCACGGATCAAGGGCAACCCGGAAGCGGCGCTGCCGTTCATGGCGCTCGGCGCGATCGTGAACGCCAACAACGCCGGCTTCCCGGTGGACCCGCCGACGCTGAACTGCCGCTATGTCTACCGGCCGCCCTTCGACGTGCCGGACAAGGAGCGGAAGTTCGGGAAGCTGACGCTGACCTACGCGATGCAGATCCACGGGTGCGTGCTGGAGATCGACCCGGAGACGGGCGTCTACGAGATCGTCGACTACGCCGCCGTGGACGACTGCGGCGTGCGCATCAACCCGCAGATCGTCGAGGGCCAGGTGATGGGAGCGACGGCCCACGCGATCGGGGCGGCGATCTGGGAGACCTTCTCGTACGACGAGGAGGGCAATCTGCTGACGCCCAACTTCTACGACTACCACGTCCCGCACGCGCTCGACATGCCGCCCCTGAAGACGGCTGCGATCGAGTCGCCGTCGCCGTTCACGCCGCTCGGCACGAAGGGGATGGGGGAGGGCGGCGGCGGCGGCATCCACTGCATCTGCGCCGCAATCCAGGACGCGCTGAGAGCAGCCGGCAAGCCGATCGTGAGCGACAGCCACAACCCCTATCACCGCGTCTGGGAGCTCCTGCAGCACCCGGAGCGGTCGCGGGAGAACGTCGAGGTGAGGTCTACATGAACGTCGAGGGAACGAAGGAGTTCGAGGCCTCCCGCGCGGTGGTCTGGAGCGTGATCAACGATCCCGCCCAGATGGCCGGCCTGATGCCGGGCGTGGAGGGCTTCGAGATCAAGGACGACCGGCACTGGCAGGCGAAGGTAAAGGTGCCGCTCGGCCTGGGCGGGCTGAAGATGACGATCGACTTCGAGAAGCTGGAGGAGCGCCCGCTCGAGTTCGCCTCGATGAACGCGAAGGGCAAGGGCGTCGGCGCGATGATGAACATGACGACGTCGTTCACGCTGTCGGGCGAGGGCGATCACACGTCGATGGACTGGACGGCGGACGTGAAGATCGCGGGCCCGGTCGGCTCGATGGGGCAGCGGGTGCTGCAGCCGATCATCAACCAGCAGGTCGGCAACGTGCTGACGGCGCTCGAGCAGAAGGTGGCCGAGGCGAGAGCAGCGACGGCCACGTAGTAGGGGATCATGCGTCGCGCTCGCGTGCTGCCGCGCGTGACATGTCACGAGAGGGGAAACCGTGTACCCTACGGTGACATGTCACAGGGTGCGACGGGGCACCGAAGGATCGAACAAGGAGGCTCGTGGTGGCGGTTCCGTTTCGCATCGGCGTGATGCAGCTCACGATGGAGCCGCTCGACGAGATGCTCGCGTCGGCCCGGGCCATGGACGAGGCCGGGATGGACACGGTCTGGCTGGCCGAGGCGTATCCCTGGTGGCGCAAGCACCAGATGGAGGCGCGAGGGTCGACCGTCGTCTCGGCGCTGATGGCCCGCGAGACGACCAACCTCACGATCGCCTGGGGGATCATCTCGCCCTACACACGCCACCCCGTGCAGGTGGCGATGGACGCCCGCGTCGTCCAGGAGGCGGCCGGCCCGGGCCGCTTCATCGTCGGCTTCGGCACCTCCAAGATCTTCCTCAACAACACGAAGCAGGGCGGCCCGCCGAAGGTGACGAAGCCGCTCGCCCACATGCGCGACTCGGTCGAGATCGTGCGCGGCATCCTCGGCGGCGAGCGCTTCGAGTACGACGGCAAGGTCTTCAGCGCCGACATCCCGGCGCTGTCGCCCGAGGCGCACGCACCTGCCTGGGACGTTCCCGTCTACGTGGCTGGCACCGCGCCGCTGATGCAGCAGCTCGGCGGTGAGGTCGGTGACGGCCTGTTGACACCGTCGATCACGACGCCCGACTACGTCCGCTACACCGCCGGGAACATCCGCGAGGGGGCCGCCAAGTCGGGCCGTCCGGCCGAGGATGTCGACCTCGGCTGCACGATCCTCGCCTCGATCCACGCCACCGACCGCGACGCGGGCCGCGACGGCGCGCGCGAGATCGGCGGCATGTACCTGGCCAACAAGGTGCAGAACATCCAGGGCTCGGCCGACGTGCTGCTCGAGTGCGCGGGCATCGAGCAGGAGGAGATCCGCCCCGTCGCCGAGGCGATGGAGCAGGGCGGCCGCCTTGCGGCCAAGGCGAAGGTCAGCGACGCGCTGCTCGACAAGTGCAAGCCCATCGCGGGCACACCCCGCGACTGCATCGAGGCGATCGAGGAGTACCGCGACGCCGGCTGCACGCACATCATGCTCGAGCTCTGGGGCGAGAACAGGCTCGAGCAGATCCGCCTCTTCGGCGAGAAAGTGCTGCCACACTTCCGCGGCTGATGGCGACGATCACGGTCAGAGGGAGCGGGGCCGTCGCCGCGACGCCGGACGACGTCACCGTGGGCCTGACGCTCGAGGCCTTGCGGCCGACGCCGGCCGAGGCGTTCCACGAGGCCTCGGAGCGGGCCGCGGCTGCTGTGTCGCTGCTCGACGAGCTCGGAGTCCCCGAGGGCTCGCGCCTGACCTCCGCGGTCTCGCTGCTCGAGCACGGCGAGCACGTCGACGGCCAGTGGCAGCACCGCGGCTACCGGGCGTCGACGAGAGTGGCGGTTCGGCTCGCCGACGGCGGGCTCGCGAGCCGGGTGCTCTCGGAGGCGGTGGCGCGCCTGGAGGCACGCGTCGACGGCCCGAGCTGGCGCGTCGCGCCCTACAACCCGGCCCACGGAGAGGCCCGCCGCCTCGCGGCGCTCGACGCGCGCGCCAAGGCGGAGGCCTACGTCGAGGCCCTCGGGGCCAGGCTCGGTGCCATCGCGACCATCGCGGAGCCCGGAGCCCAGACAGAGCCGCCCGCGGCGCTTCAAGCCCTGCGGCTCTCCGCGGCCGGGTCGGAGATGCCCGTCGCAGCGGGAGACCTGCTCGTGTCGGCGGCGGTCGACGTGACGTTCCAGGTGGAACAGGGATGACGGAGATCCGCATCGAGCGCGACCGGCTCGTCGAGACGGCGAGCCGGATGATCGACGTCCACAGCTTCACGGGCGACGAGGAGGGCATGGCCCGGCTGCTGGTGGAGCTCTTGGAGGCACGGGGCCTCCACGTCCAGTGGCAGCAGGTGGAGGACGGCCGCGCGAACGCGCTCGGCACGTGGAGCGGCGCCGGCGGCGGCAAGAGCCTGATGTTCAACGGACACATGGACACGTCCTACTCGGGCAGGGAGCCCTGGCTGCGTGACGTGCCGGGATTCCAGCCAAAGGCGTTCGTCGAAGGCGACCGGCTCTACGGGCTCGGGATCTCGAACATGAAGGGGGCGCTGGCCTGCTACGTCGAGGCCGTCTCGGCGCTGCAGGATGCGGGAGTCACGCTGCGCGGCGACGTGCTGATCGCGGCCGTGTG
>DAIOGR010000120.1:0-6456 GCA_036745155.1 Gaiella sp. | reverse complement strand
TCCGGTTGGGCGTGGGAGGCCGCCGTGCCAGCCAGATCGCCCCCAGCGCGAGCAGGAGCGAGAGGACGTCCGAAAGCATGTGGCCCGCGTCGGCAAGCAGGGCGAGGCTGCCCGTGCGGAGGCCGCCGACGACCTCGACCACGGTGTAGGCGACGACGAGCGCCAGCGTCCAGGCAAGCGCACGTGCGCTGCCGGATCCGTGACCATGTGAGTGGTCGTGCGAGTGGCGGTGCCTCATCCCGCGCCTACGCACACGTGTCGCAGCAGCCCTGCCCACGCCAGCTCTGCACGCCCTCGCGGAGCGCTACGGCCGCGATCGCGAGCGCCGCCAAGGGATCCGCCCACCACCAACCGAGCACCGCGTTCGCCCCCAGGCCGAGCAGGAGCGCCACCGACATGTAGGCGCAGAGCTGTGTCTGCGAGGCCTCCTTGATCGTGGCAGACGAGTGCAGCCGCCGTCCCACCCGGCGCTTCGCCAGTGCGAGCAGCGGCATCGTCGGCATCGTGACGGCGGCGAGCCCGATCCCGACCCAGCTCGCCTCCGGCTCCGACGCGGTCAGGAGCGTGCGCGTCGCCTCGACCGTCACGTAGGCGGCCAGCACGAAGAAGCTCGCCGCGATCAGCTTCTGCGCCCGCTCCTCGGCTACCGGCGAGTCGCTCCGCGTCGCACCGAAGCGCCACAGCAGGACCACTCCCGCAGCGAGCTCGATCAGGCTGTCCACCCCGAACGCGATCAGCGCAATCGAGCCGGCGGCGAGACCTGCGCCGACGGCGATCGCGAACTCCACCAGGTGCCACACGAGCCCGCCCCACGCGAGCGCCCGCGCACGGCGCACGAGGCGGGCGCGCTCACGCACGGCCGCGGTGACACCGCGGGTCAGCGGAACGGTGCTCATGTCCACCTCACAGTACTGCCCGCGCCAGCGTTCTCCCTCCCATGATCCGACTCCACGAGTTCCCGCCCTCCGCCAACTGCTTCAAGGTGCGCATGCTGCTCTCGCAGCTCGGTCTTCCCTACGAGCGCGTGCCGGTGGACATCTTCGCCGGGGAGAGCCGAACGCCCGAGTACCTCGCCCGCAACCCCGCCGGCCGCACGCCCCTGCTCGAGACCGACGCCGGCGCGTTCATCGCCGAGTCGGGCGCCATCCTCCTCTACCTCGCAGAGGGCAGCCGACTGCTTCCCGACGATCCCGTGGAGCGCGCGCACGTGCACGCGTGGATGTTCTTCGAGCAGAACCTGCTCGAGCCGAACGTCGGCACCGCACGCTTCTGGAGGCTGACCGGGCGCGACGCCGAGCAGCCCCAGGCATTCGCCCGGCACTTCCAGGCGGGCGCAGCCGCGCTGGAGGCACTCGAGCACGGGCTCACCGGGAGGGAGTTCCTCGTCGGCGGGCGCTACACCGTCGCCGACTGCGCGCTATACGCCTACACCCGCGTCGCGCGGGAAGCCGGGTACGACCTGGCCTCCTTCCCTGCCGTCTCCGCCTGGCTTGCGCGGGTGGCAGCGACACCGGGGGCGATCGACGACCTCGAGCCGTACCCGGCCGCGGCGCAGGCCGGAGCGGGAGGGAGGTCGGCGCATGACGCCGGAGCTACGCGGTCAGATCCTGTGCCATCTCCTCGAAGGCGGCCACGAAGCGGTCGCAGTCCTCGAGAGAGTGGGTGATCGACAGCGTCCACTCCTCCTCGCGACCCGGCGTCATGAAGATGCCGCGGTTCATGTTGTAGAGCCAGGCGAGCTCGCACAGCTCCACGTCCTGGTTTGCCTTGAACGACTCGTAGTCGGTGATCTTCTCCGTCGAGAAGGTCACACATCCCTTGGAACCGACGCCGACCGCGTAGCCCGGGAAGTTGAACTGCTCGATCACCGCCTGGCAGCCCTGCATGAGGCGGTCGTTCAGCGCGTCGAGGTGCGTGTAGGCGTCGGGCGTGAGCACCTCCAGCAGGTTCGCCCGGGCGGCCGCCATCGAGAGCGGATTGCCGTTGTACGTGCCGACCTGCACCACCTTCCCCGCCTCGACGAGCTCGAACGCCTCGTTGGTGCCGCCGATCGCCCCGGAGGGAAGGCCGCCGCCCAGAGCCTTCGCGAGCGTGACCAGATCGGGCGTGACACCGAAGCGCTCCACGGCCCCGCCGGCCGCAATGCACAGCCCGGTCTTGACCTCGTCGAAGATGAGCAACACCCCGTGCTTGCGCGTGATCTCGCGCACGGCCTCGAGGTAGCCGGGCTCGGGAAGCACGACCCCGAGGTTCATCATCGCCGGCTCCATGATCACGCAGGCGGGCGGGCGACCCTCCTCCACGAGCCGCTCGATGCGGCGCTCCATCGCCTCCGCGTCGTTGAACGGCACCGCGATCGTCAGGTCGACGACCGACTGCGGGATCCCCAGCCCGTACGGGAGCGACTGCAGGTCGAAGCGGTCGCCGATCCTGTCGTACTCGACCCCGATCGAGACCATCACGTAGTCGTGGTGGCCGTGGTAGGAGCCGAAGATCTTGACGATCGTGTCGCGCCCGGTGGCGGCCCGGGCGATCCGGATCGCGTCCATCGTCGCCTCGGAGCCCGAGTTGACGTAGCGCCACTTCGGCAGCCCCCAGCGGCGGCCCAGCTCCTCGCCGACGACGATCGCGTCCTCGGTGGGCGCAGCGAAATGCGTCCCGAGCTCGATGCGCGCGTTCACGGCCTTGGTGATCGTCGGATGCGCATGACCCTGCACCATCGAGCCGAACCCGTTGTGGAAGTCGAGCAGCTCGTTGCCGTCGACGTCCCAGACCTTCGGGCCTTTCCCGTGAGAGAGATACAGCGGCCACGGCGCACGCGACTGGTACGAGGAGGCGACCCCGCCGACCAGGCTGGCGCGTGCTCGCTCGTAGAACGCCTTCGAGCCCTGCGTGCGCGCGTCGAGCCTCGCTGCCTCGCGGGCAGCCAGCTCGGAGATGCGCGCTCGATCGATCTGGACGGGAACACGTGCTGCCATGTTCGGCTACTCCTTGACCTCGTAGTCAGTCCATTGTGTCGATTTCACTCGACGTTTGCGCCGTCGAGGCACGTACACTGGCGCGCGTGCAGGAGCCCGCCGCCGTCGCAGACCGCATCGAAGAACAGCTCGAGCCACTCTTCACGAGCCTCTCGCTCGCCTGGTGGGACCTCAGCGTGGAGGCGAGCGAGGAGCACGAGCGCCGGCGTGTCGAGCGCGACCTGGCGCTCTCCGACCTGCTCGCCGACCCCGGCCTCTTTGCCGACATCGAGTCGGCGCGCCAGGCTGCCGACGGCCAGCTGCGCCGCCGGCTCGACCTCCTCCGCGACGCGTTTCTGCCGCAGCAGGTGCCGTCCGAGCTGCGTGGCCGCATCATCGAGCTCGAAGCATCGGTCGACATGCGCTTCTCGAACCATCGCGGGCAGGTGGGAGGCAAGCCCGTGGACGACAACGAGATCAAGCACGTGCTGCGGGCGAGCGACGACGTCGTCGAGCGTCGCGAGGCGTGGGAGGCATCGAAGACCGTCGGCGCCGTCGTGGCGGACGACGTCCGTGCGCTCGCGCGGCTGCGCAACGAGGCAGCGCGCACCGTCGGCTACCGCGACTGGTTCGCGCTCTCCGTGGCTGCGAACGAGATGGACGAGGCACGCCTGCTGTCCACCCTCGAGGAGGCCGACCGGGTCACAGCCGCACCGTTCGCGAGCTGGAAGGCATCCCTCGACGCGCGCCTCGCCGCCCGCTTCGGCTGCGCAGTCGACGACCTGCGCCCCTGGCACTACGCAGACCCCTTCTTCCAGGACGTGCCGGTCGAGGGAGGCATCGATCTAGGCCCGTACTTCGCCGACCGGGATCTCGTCGAGCTGGCAACCCGCACGTTCGACGGCCTGGGCCTCGAGACGCGGCCCATCCTCGAGCGCAGCGACCTCTTCCCTCGCGACGGGAAGTCGCAGCACGCGTTCTGTATCGACATCGACCGGGCCGGCGACGTCCGTGTGCTCGCGAATCTCGTGTCCGACCAGCACTGGATGGACACGATGCTGCACGAGCTCGGCCACGGCGTCTTCAACGAGGGCTTCGGGCCCGAATTGCCGTGGCTCCTGCGTGACTGCCACCTCGTCGTCACCGAGGGGATCGCGATCCTGATGGGACGGTTGGCGAGCGACGGGGAGTGGCTCGAGCGGGTGGCCGGCGTCGACGCTGCCGAGGCCGCCGCGCTCGACCAGGCGCTGCGCGCGGCCCGCGCGGCCGAGCTGCTCGCCTTCACCCGCTGGGTGCTCGTGATGACGAATTTCGAGCGCTCCCTCTACGGCGACCCGGAGGCGGATCTCGACGCCCGCTGGTGGGAGCTCGTGCAGCGCTATCAGCTCCTGACCCCGCCCGAAGGCCGGCGCGGGCCCGACTGGGCGGCCAAGATCCACGTTGCCGTCGCACCGGTCTACTACCACACGTACCTGTACGGCCAGATGGTCGCCTCGCAGCTCGGCGCCACTCTGCGGCGCGAGTGCGGCGGCGTCGTCGACCGCAAGGCGGCCGGCACCTTGCTCGCCGAGCGCATCTTCGCCCCGGGCCTTTCCGTGCGCTGGGACCGCCTCCTCGAGCAGGCGACCGGCGAGCCGCTCAGCGCCGCCGCCTTCGGGCGCGACCTCGCCGGCTGACAACGCCGCCGGCCGGTACGTTGTCGATAGCTTGTCCAGGTTAGCCGCTCTCGTCTCGGGCCGCCGCTCGAAGTTCCTCGTCCTTGCCCTCTGGCTGCTCCTCGCCGCCGCGCTCGGCCCGGCGGCGGGCGCGTTCGAGTCGGCTCAGCAGAACGAGCCGTCGAGTTTTCTGCCGGGCGACGCGGAGTCCGTCCGTGTGCTCGACGCCTCCGACGGCTTCGCCAGCGGGCAGGCGACGCCCGCGATCGTCGTCTACAGCGCTTCCGGTGGATTCGACGAGGGCAGCCGCGCCGCGGTCGGCTCGAGGCGCGACGCGATCGCCGCCGCCGGCATCGCGGGCGTCACAGGCGTCGCACCCCCCGCCTATGCGCGGGACGGCACGGCCGCCCTGCTGACGGTGCCGATCGTCGCCGGAGGGGACGAAGAGGTGCTGATCGACGCGGTCGACAGGATTCGCGAGGTCTCGGCGGAGGGCTTGCCGGCCGGGCTCGAGGCGAGGGTCACAGGCCCCGCCGGCTTCTCCGCCGACGCGAGCGCGGCCTTCGAGGGAATCAACTCGACGCTCCTCTTCGCGACGGCGAGCCTCGTGTTCGTGCTGCTGGTGCTCATCTACCGCAGCCCCGTCTTCTGGATCCTGCCGCTCCTGTCGGTGCTCTTCGCCGAAACGGTCGTCCGCGGCCTCGGCTACGCGCTCGCCTCCGGCGGCGTCGTCATCAACGGCCAGGTCGGGGGCATCCTGCTCGTGCTCGTGTTCGGCGCCGGCACGGACTACGCGCTGCTTCTGACCGCGCGCTACCGGGAGGAGCTGCGCCTGGTCGAGGACAGGCACGCTGCCATGCGCATCGCCGTCCGGCAGGCCGGCCCCGCCATCGTTGCCTCCGCCGGCACCGTGGTCGCCGCGCTCCTGTGCCTTTCGCTCGCCCGGGTCAACTCGACCGCAGGGCTCGGCCCCGTGGGCGCCATGGGCGTCGCCGTGGCCGCCGTCGCCATGCTCACCGTCCTGCCGGCGCTGCTCCTGCTCGGCGGCCGCCGGGCCTTCTGGCCGTTCGTGCCCCGGTACGGCACGGAAGATGCTTCACGCCGGGGCTCCTGGCGCCGGCTCGGCGAGTCGATCGAGCGGGCCCACCGGCTCGTGTGGATCGTCACCGCGCTTGCCCTCGGCGTGGTGGCGCTGGGCGCGCTCACTCTGGACGACAACGTGACGACCGCGAACGCGTTCCGCGGGGACGTCGAGTCGGTGCAGGGGCAGAAGCTGATCGACCGCTCGTTCCCGTCGGGGGCGAGCGCCCCGACTGTGGTGCTCGTGACGGATCCGGCACAGCTGAACGCCGTGCGCGCCGCCGCCGCCGACTCGGCCGTCGTCGCCTCGGTCGGAGAGCCGGAGACCGGTGCGCCTGGCACGCGCTTCGACGTGACGCTCGACGCCGACCCCTTCGGCGAGGACGGGTATGCGGCGATCGGAACCTTGCGCCACGATCTGCGTGGGGTCGCGGGCGACGGTGTGCTGGTCGGCGGGGCGACGGCCGAGGAGGCCGATCTGCGCGCTGCGACCGAGCACGACACCAAGCTGCTCGTGCCGCTCGTGCTGCTCGTCGTCTTTACCGTTCTCGTCCTGCTGCTCCGGGCGGTGGCAGCGCCGCTGATGCTGATGGCCACCGTCGTGCTGTCGTTCTTTGCCGCGATCGGGGGCTCGTTGATGCTCTTCTCCGTGTTCGCGGATTTTCCCGGTGAGGATCCGAGCTATCCGCTGTTCGCGTTCATCTTCCTGGTCGCGCTCGGGGTCGACTACAACATCTTCCTGATGGCCCGCGTCCGTGAGGAGG
>DAIOGR010000119.1:0-6506 GCA_036745155.1 Gaiella sp. | reverse complement strand
CTAGCTGAGTCGCTTCAACAGGCCGAGCGCCTGCTGGTTCCACGGCACCCGATGGGTCGTCCCTGCCGCGCGCATCTCCGCGAGGTGGTCGAGGTACCAGTCGTAGGTCGCGCACAGCGTCTCGGCATTCGACAGGCGCGGCTCCCAGCCGAGCAGGCGCCGCGCCTTGTCGATCGAGACGAACGAGTCCTTGTGGGCGGTGCGGTAGTGCCACTCGGCGAGCGGCGAGAGCCGGGCCAGCTCGAGCGCGCGCAGCGACAGCTCGGCCGGCCTCACCGGCACGGGCCACAGCCGGGAGCCGGAGCCGGCGTGGTCGATCAGGGCCTGCAGGTCGTCTCGCACGGCGCCGAACCGGCCCGCACCGACGTTGAGGGCCTCACCCGCCACCGGGGCGTCGAAGCAGCGCACGACGGCGTCGACGAGATCCTCGACCGCGAGCAGCTGATAGAGATTGGCGCCGTCGCCGAGGATCGGGATGCGCCGGCCCTCACGGATCCAGTCGAACAGGATCTCGAACACGCCGAGTCGCTCCGGCCCCACGAACGTCTTCGGCCGCACGATCGCCACGTCGAGCCCACGCCGGCCGAACGCGCCGCAGAGCAGCTCTGCGTCGATCTTGGACTCGCCGTACCAACCGACCCCGACGAGCGGGTCGTCCTCGTGGATGGGGTGGCGTTCGGGCACGCCGTACACGGCGGTCGACGAGATCACGACCACGCGCCGCACGCCCTCCTCGAGGGCCGCCGCCAGCACCGTTGCCGTGCCCTCCACGTTGACGGAGCGGATCGCCTCCCGCGACGACTGGATCGGCAGCGCGGCGGCGGCGTGGACGACGACCTCGGCTCCGCGGACGAGGGCTCGTGCGTCGGCTTCGCTGCGGACGTCGCCCCGGCGCTCCTCGAGCTTGCCCTCGAGCTCCCGGTCGTCGAGCGCCGCGAGGTCGAGCGTGCGCACCGACGCCCCGTCGGCAAGCAGCCGACGGGCGAGGTGCAGGCCGAGAAAGCCTGCCCCACCGGAGATGGAGACCTCCACTACCTGGGCAGGCTCGTCGCGCTCGTCGTACCCCCCGCAGGCTCCACAGCGGGCGGCTGGGCGTTGACGAGGACGGCCGCGACGAGCAGGACGGCGATCGCGACCGTGCTCTCGCCCAGGAGGCTGCGCCGCAGGCCCGACGGGGAATCGCCTCGCTCGAGGCGTGGGCGCACGAGGAAGTGGTGCGCCGCTCCCCACGCCAGTGCGAGGCAGACGATCGCCAGCTTGACGAGCAGGGTCTGCCCATACGACGTCTCCCACAGGTCGGCGACGGCCGGCAGCCGAGCGATCGACAGGTACGCGCCGGCGAGCACGAGCACGCCGACGAGCGCGGTGGCGATACGCGAGAAGCCGAGGAACGCGGAGCGACGCAGCTGTGGCGCCAGGGGCCACACGCAGAAGGCGAGTGCGACGAGGCCACCGACCCACAGCGTGGCGGCGACGAGGTGCATGAAGTCGGCGAGCTCCGTCAGGAAGGTGGAGTTCGGCTCCACACCCTGATGGCCGGAGAGCGACAGGCCGGAGGCAAAGCCGACGCCGACGAGGAACGCGGGCCACAACAGCCGCGGTCGATCGAGGATCCAGGCGAGCAGGACGAGCGCCGTGACGAGCGCGTAGCCGAGCGTCATCGCGACGAACGCGACGCCGAAACGTGTCTTTGTCGCGATCGGCGACAGGTCGCCGTAGAGCAGGTCGACGAAGGGCAGCTGCAGTGCGTCCGAGGCCCGCATGATGAAGGCGGCGATGCCGACGTTGAGCACTGCGATGCCGCCGGCCGCAGCGACGCCGTTGAGACGGTTGGACAGCCGCTCCGGCATCGGCCCGCGTACGACGAGCAGCCGGAAGCCGAGTGTCCCGAGCAGCAGCGAGAGCGCCACGAAGTACGCCCAGCGGGCCCCGTCGTCCGTCCACGTGGGGCCGGTGGAGCCGTAGGCCTCGGTCGGCGGCGGCGGCTTCACCCCGACGCCGAACGTAAACACGCCCGCGCCCGTGTGACCGTCGGACGACGTCGCCCGCCACCTGACCGTGTAGGCCTGCCCGCGGCGCAGGCCGGCCACGGGGGCCGTGACGACGCGGTCGCGGTTGCTGGAGACGGATGGCCCGGACACGACCCGTCCGTCCGCCGTGAACACCTGGATCGCCTGCGCCGTGATCGAGACCGACTGGTCGAACCGCAGCACGATCGCACGTGGAGCCACTCCCACCCGCGACTGCGTCGCCGGCGTCGCCTCCTTCAGGGTGGCGTGCCCGTAGGCGGTGCCCGGCAGCGCAAGGGCGAGCAGGAAGACGAGCGCGAGGCGCCTCACGGCGAGGCGGGCCCACCCGCGAGATCGGACAGATGGCCGAAGATCGGCGCCACGTCACGGTCACAGAAGAGCAGCACGGCGAGCACGACCCAGGTCATCGCGAAGCCTGCGCGCCACAGGGGCTGCCGGGGACGCAATGCCTGTCCGAGCGGGAACAGCGCCGCCACGAGCAGCGTCCACCCGATCGCGTGGTGCAGGAACGCCGCCCGGGAGAACAGCCACGGGTTCTGCTCGTGCAGCAGGAAGGCGAGGCCGCTCACGACCAGCGCGAACGAGAGCGACAGCGTCCACCAGCGGCTCTCGAGCTTGCCCCGCACGAGCGCGAGCTGGATCGCACCGGACAGCATCGCCACCTCCGCCCACGAGGAGTGCGCGAGCATATGGAGCGTCGAGTTCGTGAAGAAGACGGCGACGGGCCACAGGAGCACGCCCAGGGCGAACGCGAGCGACGGCCACAGGTACTCGCGCCAGCGGCGCTTGGCGAACACCTCCGCACCGACGATCGCCTCGGCGAGCAGGAGCAGGCCGAGCATCAGGAAGCCCGCCGCGAACGCCCAGTGGACGAGCTCAGCCCTCGGTGTCGCCATCGCTCCGCAGGTCCTCCACGATGCCGGGCGCGATCCCGAGGGCGAAGACGAGCCCCACGACGATGACGAGCAGCGGCGGCTGAATCAGCCAGTCGTAGAACCCCTTGCCCGCAGGCTCGAAGAAGGCGATCCGGTACGGCTGGGCGATCGCCCACACGGCGCCGCCGAGCACGGTCAGCGGGCCGAGTGACTCGACCGCGAACGTACGCGCCGAGCGTCGCGCCGTCTGGTCTCTCTCCGCGCCTCGCTCGAGCGGGCCTACGAACTCAGAGCTCATCTTGCCTCCTCCGATGCACGGTCCCGTCGGAGCTCTCAGTTTGCCCCGAGTCGGCACCGGTATGCAACCACGACCATTGCACAGACCCCCAGCGCAGGGCACGCACAACCCCTACAGCCCGTAGGCCTCGAGCAGCTTGAGCCAGAGCTCGCTCCGCGTCGGGAAGGACGGAACGGCGTGCCAGAGGGCGTCGAGCGGCACCTCGCCGACAACGGCGATCGTCGCCGCATGGAGTGCCTCGGCCACCTCGGGCCCGGTGATCGTCGCGCCGACGACGACGCGCCGGCGCTCGTCCACGACGATGCGGGACGTGCCGGCTGCACCGCGGCCGACGAACGAGCCGCCCGCGTTGCCGCCGGTGTCGACGTCGACGTGGCGAACGTCGAGGCCTTCCTGTTCGGCCGCCGCGAGCGTCAGCCCGACGGAGCCGACCTGCGGGTCGGTGAAGATGACGCGCGGCGACCGCGCCCCGTCGACGCGGATGCGGGCCTCCTGTCCACGGATCACGTCGGCGGCCAGGCGGGCCTGGTACTTCCCCATGTGGGTGAGCAGCGCGCGGCCGTTGACGTCGCCGACGGCGTAGAGCCAGTCGTGCCCGGGCACGCGGAGCGTGTCGTCGACGCGCAGGAAGCCGCCCGGCTCGAGACCGATCGTCTCCAGGCCGATGTCGCGCGTCGTGGGGGTGCGGCCGAACGCCGCGAGCAGCTCGTCCGCCTCGATCGTGGAGCCGTCGTCGAGCTCGACGCTGACACTGCGGCCGCGTGCCACGCTCACGGCCGAGGTGCGGAGCCGCACGTCGACGCCGGCCTCGACGAGAGCGTCTCGCACCTGTTCGCCCGCGAACGGCTCCTCCCGCTCGAGCAGGCGCTCCCCGCGGTGCACGAGCGTCACCTGCGACCCGAGCGAGGCCCATGCCTGCGCCATCTCGGCGCCGACGACGCCTCCGCCGAGGATCGCGAGCCGGGCGGGAATCTCCTGGGAGGTCGTGGCCTCGATGTTCGTCCAGGGCCGCGAATCGCGTAGCCCGGGGATGTCCGGCACGAGCGCGCTCGACCCGGTGGCCACGACGACGGCCGTTCGCGCGAGGAGCGTCTCGTCGCCGACTCGCACGCGGCGCTCGCCGTCGAGCCGGCCGCGCCCGCGGACGACCGTGACGTGCCGCTGCTCGAGCCACGGCAGCTGGCCGCTGTCGTCGAGGTGGGCGATCACGTCGTCGCGCCGGGCGAGCACTGCGGCAGCGTCGATCGCCCCGACCGGTAGGCCCGGCACCCGTCGCGCCTCGTTCGCCAGCTCCACGGGCCGCAGGAGTGCCTTCGAGGGCATGCAGGCGTAGTAGGAGCACTCGCCGCCGACGAGCCTGTCCTCCACGATCGCGACGGAGAGGCCGCCCTCACCCAGCCTTCCGGCCGCTACCTCGCCCGGCGCACCTGCGCCGACCACGATGACGTCGAATTCACGCATTCGCGTCCCCACTCCTCTCGTCCTCGGATTCGCCGTGCTGGCCAGTCTGCCGCTCGGGGCAGGCCGTTACACGCCTGCGCGCCGGAACGCCTCGATCGCCCGCTCCAGCTGCTCGGGCTCGAGCGCAGCCGACATCTGCACGCGGATCCGGGCAGTGCCCTCCGGCACGACCGGGAAGCCGAAGCCGGTGACGAACACGCCCTCGTCGAGCAAGCGTCGGGACAGCGCGATTGCGGCTGCCGTCTCGCCCACGATGATCGGGATGATCGCCGCCTCGCCGGGAAGCGGCGAGAGCCCGGCCTCGGCGAGCTGCTCGCGGAAGCGGCGCGTGTTCTCTCGCAGGCGGGCGAGCAGGTCGGGTTGCTCGTGCACGAGCTCGACGGCCCGCAAGGCGCTGCAGGCCACGGTCGGCGGCAATGCGTTCGAGAAGAGCTGCGGCCGCGACCGCTGGGACAGCAGGTCGCACACCTGGGAGCTTGCGGCGACGTAGCCGCCTGCGGCGCCGCCGAGCGCCTTGCCGAGCGTGCCCGTCACGACGTCGATCTGGCCGAGCAGGCCGAAATGCTCGATCGTGCCGCGCCCCGTCTCCCCCATCACCCCGACGCCGTGGGAGTCGTCGACGATCACGACTGCGTCGTGCACGCGGGCGAGCTCGACGATGTCGGGCAGGCGCGCCAGGTCTCCCTCCATCGAGAACACTCCGTCGGTGACGACGAGCTTGCGCACGCCCTGCGGGCAGGCGGCCAGGCCGTCCCGCAGGGCCGCCATGTCCGAGTGCGGGTAGATGACCTTGCTCGCCGGCTTCGAGAGCCGGATCGCGTCGACGATGCTGGCGTGGTTGAGCTCGTCTGAGAGGATCACCGTGCGCGCGTCGGTGAGCGTGGGGATCACGGCCTCGTTCGCGTTCCAGCAGGAGACGTAGGTCAGCGCCGACTCGGTGCCGGAGAGGAGCGCGAGTGCCCGCTCGAGCTCGAGGTGAGGCTCGAAGGTGCCGCAGATGAAGCGCACGGAGGCGGTGCCGGCGCCGTAGCGCTCGAGACCCGCGACGCCGGCCCGGACGACCTCGGGATGGGCAGCGAGGCCGAGGTAGTTGTTCGACGAGAGAATGATCACCTCGCCGCGGCCGTCCATCTGCACGACCGGCCCCTGGGCCGACTGCAGGGTGTTGAAGCTCTTGTACGTGCGAGCGTCGCGCAGGGCACCGAGCTCGCCGTCGATCTCGTCACGCAGGCGCTCGTTCACGAGGCGCTCCCGGGCCGCAGCACGATCTTGCAGGCCTCGCCCGACTCGAGCGCGGCGAACGCCTCCTCGAACCGCTCGAGCGGCAGCTCCGCGGTGATCAACGGCCGCAGGTCGATGACGCCGTGCTCGAGCAGCCACCTGGTCGTGTACCAGGTCGCCCAGATCTCGCGGCCGTTCACGGCCGACACGGTGAGGTTCTTGAAGATCAACGACTCGGCGATGTCGATCTCCGCGGGGCGTGAAGGGATGCCGAAGAGGACGACGTGCCCGCCGTGACGGACGACCTCGAACGCGTCGTGGACGGCCGCGAGCGCTCCCGACATCTCGAACACGACATCGAGCCCCTCGCCGTCGTTCCGGTCGGCGAACCAGGCCGGGACGTCGCCCACCTCGTCGACGTTCGCGATCGCGGAGACGCCGATGCGCTCGGCCAGGGCGATCCGGAACGGGACATGGTCGGAGGCGAGCACGCGCCCGGCACCGAAGGCCCTGGCGATCGCGATCGTGAACAGCCCGACGGGGCCACAGCCGAGCACCCCGACCGAGCGCCCGGCGAGCTCCTGGGTGCTCGTCGCGAAGACGGCGTTGCCGAACGGCTCC
>DAIOGR010000118.1:0-6508 GCA_036745155.1 Gaiella sp. | reverse complement strand
CGTACGTGACGAACGGGAACATCTACGCGCCCACGATGATGGTGGCCGAGAAGGCCGCCGACCTGATCCTCGGCACCACGCCGCTCGCGCCCGAGCCGCTGCCGTTCTACCGGCACACGCCGGCATAACGTCCGGCAGCGGCGCTTTGCCGCCGCTTAGCGGAGACCGCCAGCATCGGGCGAGTGCTGGCTTCGTGCGCCGTCCGGTCGTATCGTCGCGAGGCGTGAGCCTCGAATGAGTACCGGCGCCGGCGATTCGGCTCCGTCCGGTGGGGTCGGGCCGGGGACGGAGCTCGGCGGCTACCGCGTCGAGTCGGTGCTCGGCCGGGGCGGCATGGGCGTCGTCTACCGGGCGCACGACCTCGCGCTCGACCGCAAGGTCGCGCTCAAGCTGCTCGCCCCCGAGCTCGCCGACGACGTCGGCTTCCGCGAGCGGTTTCATCGCGAGTCGCGGCTGGCGGCGTCGCTCGACCATCCGTCGATCATTCCGATCTACGACGCCGGCGAGGTGGCCGGGCGCCTGTACATCGCCATGCGCCTCGTCGAGGGCACGGACCTCAAGCGCCTGCTCGCCGTGGAGGGGACGCTCGAGCCGCAGCGCGCGCTCGCGATTCTCGGCCAGATCGCGGACGCGCTCGATGCGGCACACGAGCGCGGGCTCATTCATCGCGACGTCAAGCCGTCCAACGTCCTCGTCGATGCCCGCGACCATGTCTACCTGGCGGACTTCGGCCTCTCGAGGCTCGTGAGCGAGCCCGGCGTCAGGGTCGACGACGGGCGGACGCTCGGCACAGTCGGGTACGTCTCGCCGGAGCAGATCCGCGGCGACGAGCTCGACGGGCGCTCCGACCTCTACTCGCTCGGCTGCCTCCTCTACGAGTGCCTGACCGGCCGGCCACCGTTCACCGGGTCGGACACGGCGGTCGTCTTCGCTCACCTCCAGCAGACGCCGCCGTCGCTCGCAGGGCCCGACCCGATCATCGCCAGGGCGCTTGCAAAGGATCCCGGTGAGCGCTTCCAATCAGGGCGCGAGCTGATCGAGAGCGCTCGCCGCGCCCTAGGGACATCGCCACGACGCCGGGCGCGGGTGATGCTCTCGATCGCCCTCGCGGGCTTCCTCCTCGCCGGCGGTGCGCTCGCGGTGGCGCTCACCCACCGCGGCAGCGGCAGCGGCATCCGCCCCCGGGCGGGCGTCGACACTCTGCTCGCGATCGATCCCGCCACGAACAGCGTCACGAAGACGATCTCGGCGGGCCGGGGGACGAGTGCCGTCGCGGTGAGCGGAAACCGAGTGTGGGTCGCGAACTACGTCGACGGCACGGTGACGCGGATCGATGCTTCCACCGGCGCCACGCTGGACATCCCGGTCCAGGGGAGCCCGACCGGCGTGACGGCAGCCGGCGACGACGTGCTCGTTGCAGACGGGCCCGAGCACAGCCTCGTCTCGATTGACGGGACCACGGGAGCTGTGCGGTTCGTGACGCCCCTGAAGGGAGATGCGTCGGGTACCGTCTACGTCGCCTCGGGAGACGGGAGCCCGAGGTTTGCCGACGCCGCTAATCACCTGATCGGGCAGGTCGGACTCGACGTCAAGGGCACCGGCCCCGTTGATCCGGTCACCATTCCGAACTTCGGCAACGGCAGCTCGCTCGACTCGATGTACGAGTCGTTCGGCGGCCTGGCAGTTGTCCCACCAGCGCCGTCCTCAGTTTGGGTGGCGGGCGACCCGTTCGCGCGCAGCCTCTTCCGCAGCGACCCCGGTACGGGCGAGCACACCATCGACGTGGTTCATCTCCCCTTCGCGCCGGGTCTGATCGCGGCAGGCGAGCACTCGGTGTGGGTAGCTTCACTGCTCGACGACTCCGTCTGGCGACTCGACCCAGCAACGGATCAGCTCGTGGCGCGGGTCAGGCTGAGCGGTCCCGTCAGAGGGATCGCCGTGGGCAGCGGGGCAGTGTGGGTTTCGAGCGCGAAGGCGAGAGCCGTCTATCGGATCGACCTGAAGACCAACCGGGTGGTCGCGCGGATCGCGACGGCGGGAGCACCTGGAGCGATAGCGGCCGGAGCCGGTGGCGTCTACGTCGCGATCCGAACGCCGACCCCGCCGATCCCCCCGGACGCGATCGGCATCGGGATGCTCTCCGACTGTCGCGGGCCGTACGGGGCCTGGTACGAGCAGTCGCTGGCGGGGGCCGAGCTCCCTCTGTTGCACCGTGGCGGCAGACGAGCGGGCCCGAGGCTGGCGGACGGCGTCCGCGGCGCGACGGTGGCGGGCAGGAAGATCGTCTTCGTCCCCGGGTGCAGCGACGGCACTGCTGCCTCCGCGCTCGCCGAGGCGCGTCGGCTCGTCGACGAGGCCGGCGTTCGCATCGTGATCGGCCCCACCGTTGCTTCCCAGGAGATCGCGCTGCAGGAATACGCCCGCAAGCGCCCGGACGTCGTGTTCGTGAACGGATCGGCCGGCGCTCAACTGCTCGACCCTCCCCGGAACATGTTCTCCTTCCACCTCGACCTGGCGCAGTCGGTGGCGGGTCTCGGGACGTACGCCTACCAGAAGCTCCACTGGCGGCGCGCTGTGCTCGTCGCGGACGAGGCCGACCGTTACGTGAACTGGACACAGGCAGCGGGTTTCACGGCGGAGTTCTGCGCGCTCGGCGGCACCATTGCGAAGCGCGTCTGGGTTCCCGCCGGGACGGCCGACTATACGGGAGTCATCGCGGCGATCCCGAAGCGGGGCGTTGACGGCATCTTCGCCGCCGCGTCGCCACAGACGGTCGAAGCTGTGGGTGGAATCGACGGCCCGCTCCGCGGTGCTGTGGACGGGAAGCTGTTGATCGGCATCCTGGCCACATCGGCGCTCGGTGACCTGGGAGCGGAGAACGTCCCCGAAGGCGTCCCGTATCTGAGCGTCGGTGAGCGCCGCTACTGGTACGGCGTCGACCTCGGTACCCACTTCCCGGCACAGTACGAACACCTGGGCGCGTTCGACATCTGGTACCACGACGCGATGAAGGCGGCGCTCGCCGGGCTCGCGAAGGTCGACGGCCATCTCTCCGACGGCGGGCGCGGGCTGCGCGAAGCCCTTTCCGAGCTCACGCTCGATTCGCCGCTCGGCCGGATCCGGCTCGACGGCGAGCGAGCGGCTGTCGGCACGAACTCCCTCGTCCGCTTCCCCGACGGAACCGTGATCCGCCGCGTGCCCGGGGTCGACCACACCTTCGGCGGGTACTTCTCTGCACGCGACCCGGCGCCGTCCGACGATACCCCTGCGTGCGTGCGTCGGCCGGCGCCGGCGTGGGCGCGCTGATCAGGACTTCAACGTCCAGGTGAAGCGCGTGAGGCTTGCGTCCGGTGCGAGCCCGCCTGGCCGGAGACCGCCCCTCACGAGCACGACAGGCGCGTGCCCGCGGTCGATCAAGGCTCTACGGGTGGCGCCAAGACCCTGCGCCTGCCAGCGATCGGAGAGCCCGACAACGACCAGTGCGGCGTCCGCTGACGCAGCGACGAGCGCGTCGGGGCCCGGTGCGAGCAGCACCGGCTCGGCGGCGACTCCCAGCGTCCGCTGGATCGCGAGCGAGGCATTGGCGAGCAACCGGCTCGCGTCCCGGTCGTCCGGTCCGCCGCTCGGGCCGGCAAGCCGAAGCGGTGCCCCGAACGCTCCGGCCGCCCACGCTGCGATCTCGATCGCTGCCCAGTCGTGATCGGCGCCGACGAACGGCACGAGGAGCGGACCAGGCCGGACGCCGCCTCCGACCAGCACCGCCACGTCGCACGGTGCGGCGCTCAGCAGCCGCTGTACCAGAAGGCTCTCGAGCGCTTCCTCTCCTCCGTCGACGACGAGGAGCTCGACGCCTTGCTCGTCGGCGAAGCGGATGACGTCGTCTCCGGCCGATGAGCCGACAAAGGCGGCACAGCGCGCGGCGACCCCTCTACCGATCAGCTCCTGGCGCCGCTTCTCCAGCACGGCGGCCGCAACCGCAAGCCCATCCTTGCCCTGGACGACACGTGTGACGATCAGCTCCTTCACCGGGCGAGAGGCGAGCGGAATTGCGAGGGAGAGCAGCCTGTCGAGCGACGTGTCGGTGGAGGGCACGGCCAGGATCGAGCGTGCACGTGTCGCTCCGGTCGCGGAGGCGAGGGCGGGATCGTGCCGCAGGATAGCCTGCTCGAGCTCGCGCAGCTCACGCCTCGGTTCGATACCGAGCTCGGAGGCGAACATCTCGCGCGCCGCTCGGTATTCGTCGAGCGCCTCGACCTGGCGCCCTGACCGGTAGAGCGCGAGCATCAGCTGTTCGCGCGACCGCTCGCGCAACGGGTGCTCCGCCACGAGAGCCTCGAGCTCGGGAACCAGCTCGGCGTGGCGGCCCAGGGCGAGATCGGCTTCGATCCGCCGCTCGAGCGCGATGAGGCGCAGTTCCTCGAGACGGTGAATCGCCGGCTGCGCGAACGGCTCGAACGCGAGATCCGCGAGCGCCGAGCCTCGCCAGAGCGAGAGAGCATCCCGGAGCACGGCCGCCGCGGTTGCCGGCTCGCCGTGGCCGGCCTCCTCCACGAGCCGGCTGAAGCGGTCAAGGTCGAGCTCGCTCGGGTGCACGAGGAGCACATAGCCGGCTGGGCGGGTCTCGAGCCGGTGGGCAGCCGGCCCGAGCGCCTTGCGCAGCTGCGAGACGCGAACCTGGAGTGCCGCTGCCCCCGACCCCGGCTGCTCCTCGCCCCACAGCTCGTCGCGCAGCCGGTCGGGCGAGACGACCTCGTTGGCGTGCAGCAGGAGAACCGCCACGAGCGCCCGGAGGCTCGCCGGCAACGGCAGCGGCGGGCCGCCGTCAGCGATCTCGAGTGGGCCGAGGATGCGGTAGTCCATGTTGGTGCGTGACAGGTGGGCGCTCGCATTGTCGTTGCGGGTACGGGATCCGGCTAGCACCCCGGCGTTCTGTGGTCCACACTGCCTCCACAGACGATGAAGCGCAGCTTCCGCATCGCCGCCGTAGCCACTGCCTCGGCCGCAGCCATCGTCGGCAGCAGGCCGGTCGCGTCGGATGCCGCCGTCCCGGCGATCACCCCGACCTCGATCGCGGGAGCCCGGCTAGGCCTGGGCGCAGCCTCCTACAAGAGGATCCTCGGCAAGCCGTACCGGTTCGAGGCCGCCAAGGGTGGCGACCTCACCCTGCCGGGGTTCCAGCAGCCGGGCGACTACACGCGCATCGTCTTCCCGAGGCGGAAGGTGATGGTCTACTTCCAGGGAGGGGTCGATCGGGCGATCCAGATCACCACCTGGAACAGCGCGTACCGTACCGCCGCGGGGGTAGGCCCGTGCGCGCCGGTCGCCCGGGCAATGGCGGCGTACGGCTCCCGCCTGAGGCCGAACCCCGGCAACACGACCCACGAGGGCGTCGCGTATTCGTACACGCTCGGTCGCAGCCTCATCTTCGGCCTCGACACGGGGCAGCCCGGAGCACCGCCCGCCTCCACGATCAGCGCGGTCTCGCTCTACGACGGCAGCCACGCCGGCTGGAACAAGCCGGGTGGCCCGCTCTACTACGCGTCGTTCGTGAACTCGCCCCCAGACCAGGTCATCTGCTCCCGCGGCCCCGCTTAGCGTCCGCTTAGCCCTGCATCGCAGAGTCGACGCCGGAAGCCGGCGGTGTGCGCCGGCCGGGACGGCAGGGGAAGGAGTGACGAGATGCGATGGACTCTCATGGCGGCCGGCGTGGTCGCGGTCGCGATTGCCGCCGCAGGGACGGCGGGCACGGCGGCAGCACGATCGCAGTCGGTGCGCTGCGTCGGCGGCGGCGGGTGCTACCCGACCCTCGCTGCGGCCCTCGCCGCCGCAAGCGACGGCGACACCATCAAGGTCGGCCCCGGCACGTTCGCCGGCGGCGTCACGATCGACAAGAGCGTCAGCCTCGTTGGGGCCGGTGCGAACAGGACGGCGATCAGCGGCGGTGGGCCGGTGCTCACCATCTTCCGCGCCTCGAACCCGTCCGGGCTGACCGTCTCGATCAGCGGCGTCACGATCACCGGAGGCGTCAACCAGGTCGAGCAGGTGAACTTCGGCGGTGGTATCTCGATCCCGCCCGAGCAACTGCCCGATCCTCCGTACAACGGCCTCGGAGCCACGGTGACGATCGCCGACAGCGTCGTCACCAGGAACGTCGTCACCGCCTTCTCACAGGTGCCCGCAGGCGGGCTCTGCGGCCCGCTCGCGTGCGCGTTCACGCTCGGGGGCGGGATCTCGAATCGGGGCACGCTGACGCTCGTCAATACGAGCGTGACAGGCAACACATCGGGCTCGACCGGGACGCTGCCTTCGCTTGCGAGCGGCGCCATCAGCGGGGGCATCGACAACGGCTCACCGGGGGTGCTCACGCTCCGTCACAGCGTCGTCAGCGGCAACCATGCCACGGCGGCAACCGGGATCGGCTGGTTCGCCGAGTCGGGCGGCATCGGCAGCGCCGGCGTGCTGACGATCGAGGACAGCGTCGTCAGCGACAACGTGGCCGAGATCACCG
>DAIOGR010000117.1:0-6558 GCA_036745155.1 Gaiella sp. | reverse complement strand
GGAGGCCGGCCGCAGGTCGCCCAGTCGGTCGACGCGGGCGAGGGCAGGGAAGAAGCGCGACCACCCGACCGCGATCGCGATCGTCAGACAGCCGCCGATGACGACCGCGGGAACGGCCCCGATCAACGCCGCCGCGACGCCCGACTCGAACGCGCCGAGCTCGTTCGAAGCGCTGATGAACACCATTTCGACCGCGTTGACGCGGCCGCGCAGCGCGTCGGGCGTCACGAGCGGCAAGATCGTCTGGCGCAGAACCACGCTGACCATGTCCACGGCACCGCCGGCGGCCAACGCGACCAGCGACAACCACATCGTCCTCGAGAGCCCGAAGGCGACGATCGTGACGCCGTAGAGCCCGACGACGGCGAGGAGCGTGCGCCCGGCACGGTGGTGCACCGGCCGCCGGGTGAGCACGATCGCCGAGACCAGTGCGCCGACCGCGGGCGCGGCCCGCAGGATGCCGAGCCCGGCCGGGCCGACGTCGAGAACGTCCTTGGCGAAGACGGGGAGCAGCGCCACGGCACCGCCGAAGAGGACTGCGAAGAGATCGAGTGAGATCGCACCGAGCAGCACGGGCGTGCGACGGACGAGACGCACGCCGCCGAGAAGGCTCGCGAGATCGGGCGAGCCCTCTCCGGCGCCGTCGCGTCCCGAGCGGAGAAGCATCGTGGCGGCGAGAGAGACGATGGAGAGCACGGCCGCGACGGCGTACACGAGCTCTGCGCGCAGGGAGAACAGGAGCCCACCGACGGCGGGGCCGCCGATCACGGAGGCCTGGAACACGACCGATCGCTGAGCCAGGGCCCGCACGAGGATTCCCGGAGGCACAAGCGACGGCGTGAGCGCGCGGGAGGCCGGCGAGCCGAGCGCCGTAGCCACCCCGACCCCGAAGGCGAGCACGAAGAAGGGCCAGGTTCTGTCCGCGCCGGCTCGCGTGACGGCGAGAAGGCCGAGAGCAAATGCGACATCGAGAGTCGTCGCCACGGCGAGGACCGTGCGGCGCGGGAAGCGGTCGGCGATGTGCCCGGCAGGCAGGGCGAGCAGCGGCAGCGGCACGAACATCGCGAGGCCGACGAGCCCGAGATCGAGTGGATCCGAGTGCACCGAATAGACCTGCCAGCCGACGGCGACGAAGGACATCTCGAGCGCGAAGCCCGACGCGAGCATGACGGCGAGGAAGAGGACGAAATCGCGATGGCGAAGCGGTGAGTCGGACGGGGCGCTACCGAGCTCAGGCGGCCTGTTAGGCAGCCTCGCCCGCCTCGCCCGCCTCGCCCGACTGGCCCGTCTCGTCTTCGTCAGCTTCGGGCGGCACGGGCAAGAACTCGATCTCGAGCCGCTGGATGCGCGATCCCTCCGTCTCGAGCACGGTCAGGCGCAGCCCGTCCGAGCGCACCTCGTCACCGGGCTCCGCGGCGTGACCGATCAGGTCGAAGACGAAGCCCGCGACGGTGTGGTAGTCCTCGTGCTCGAGGGTCGTCCCGAACTCCTCGTTGAAGTCGTCGATCGGGAAGGTGCCGTCGATGCGGATCGTCGTTTCGTCGACCCGCTCGACGGACTCGTCCGGCAGGTCGAACTCGTCCTCGATCTCACCGACGATCTCCTCCAGCAGGTCCTCGAGGGTCACGACACCGACGGTGGAGCCGTACTCGTCGACGACGATCGCCATGTGCTGGTTCGTGCGCCGGAACTCGGACAGCAGCGCCGCCAGGTCCTTCGTCTCGGGCACGACGTAGGCGGGTCGCAGCAGCTCGGAGAGCTCGACGTCGGCGATGCCGACGTCGTTCAAGGCCGAGACGAGGTTGCGCACGTGCAGGATGCCGACGATCTCGTCGAGCGACCCTTTGAAGACCGGGTACCGCGTGTACGGAGAGTCGAGCACGGCCCGTAACGCCTCCTCGGGCGGCATGTCGATGGACAGGCCGACGACTTCGGGCCTGGGCACCATCACGTCGGACGCCTCCGTGTCTGCGAAGTCGAAGACCTTGTACAGCATCTCTCGCTCGCCCTGCTCGATCTCGCCGTGCTCGGTCGACATCTCGAGCAGCATCTTCAGCTCCGCCTCCGAATGGGCTGCGCCCTCGGTCAGTGAGGGATCGACGCCGATGGCGCGCTGGGCGAGCTCGCTCGATCGCTGCAGGATCCAGATCAGAGGCGCGAACACGAAGAAGAACGCGCGGACGGGTGCAGAGACGGCGAGCGCGATCCGTTCGGTGTAGCTCAGCGCCAGCCCCTTCGGCACGAGCTCGCCGACGACCACGTGCATGAACGTGATGACGAGGAACGCAAGCAGCACGGCGAGAAACGTGGCGAGGAACGGGTCGAGCAGCTCGGACAGCACCTTCTCGCCGATCGCGCCGATGGCCAGCGAGGTGAGGGTGACCCCAAGCTGCATCGCCGCGATGAAGTGCGGCGGGTCGCTGGTCATCCGCACGACCGCGCGTGCGGGCCGGCTGCCCTGCTCGGCAAGCTCTTGCACGCGCGTGCGGCGCACCGTGACGAGCGAGTACTCCGCAGCGACGAAGAAGCCGTTCAGGAGGATCAGCGCGAAGACGCCGAGAAGCTCGAGGACGACGGTCACGCCCCACCACCCGGGGCCACGGTACTAGGAGGGATGTCGTCCACTACTGCGGTGCAGTATAGGAGACGGCTCCGACGTCTTCGCTGCGGGCCGCGCGCCCCTCGAGCACGAGCCGCTCGAGATGCGAGAGCGTCTCCGCCACCGCGAAGCGGCGCGCCGCCGGTTTGAGGTCGGTGCCGAACAGCGGGTACGAGACCTCGTAGCCGGTCGCCGGCTCGTGCGAGAGCGCGGCGGCGGTGGCGTCCAGCCGAACGCGATGATGGGCGATCAGCTCGTGCGCCCGCCCGACCGGGTCGTCGATCGGGTCGCCGTGACCGGGGAGCGCCAGCCGCGGCTGCAGCTCGATCGTGCGCTCGAGCGCGGCCAGGAAGTCACCCAGAGGGTCGGGACGGCTCTCCGGCCACAGCCCCACGGTCGGAGTGATCCGGTCGAGCAGATGGTCGGCGGCTACGAGCACGCCGTCCCTGAACAGGGTCAGCTGCCCGTCGGCGTGCCCCGGTGCGGCCACGGCCTCCCAGCCGTCGATCCTGTCGCCGTCGTCGACGAGCACAGGGTCGGGCTGGTAGCGGATGAAGGGGCGGTACACCGAGCCCTGCTCGACGAGCTCGTCCGTCACGCGGGTGGGAACCCCGTTCCGGTGGAACCACCCGGCGAGCTCGGGCGCCCAGGCGTCACTCCCCCACACGAGCGCGCACTGCGCGTAGTCGAGACGGCCCTGCAGCACCGGCGCACCCGTCAGCGCGGCCACGTCGGCGGCCGCACCCACATGATCCGGGTGGAAGTGGGTGACGAAGACGCGTGCGACCCTCGAGACCTCCGCTCCGAGCTCGGCCGCCCAGCGCTCCGTGGCGTCCGGCAGGCCGAGGCCGGTGTCGACGAGGGTCCACCCGTCTTCACCGGGCAGCAGGTAGGCGTGCACGTGCCCCGGCCTGGTCGGCAGCGGCAAGGTGATGCGCCGGAAACCGCCGGCGAGCTCCTCCATCGGGCCAGCCTATGCGAGCACGGCAGGCGGTGCGGTGATCGCGGCGAGGTGTACCCGTGCCTCAACCTTATCCTGACCATAAGCAATCATCATCACTGGTATCCTCCGGCGAGATGCAGGCGGATGTCACGAGCATCGTCGGCGACGCCGACGTCGAGGCCATGGACGCGGGGCAGCTCCTCGGCCTGATGGTGGAGCGCTTCCATCCGAGCCTGTCCCTCGCCTGCTCGTTCCAGAAGGAGGAGGCAGTCCTCCTCGACATGCTGCTCGCGATCGAGCCGGGCGCCCGTGTCTTCGCGCTCGACACGCACGTGCTCTTCCCGGAGACCTACGACGTGTGGCGCGCCGTCGAGAAGCGCTACGGCATCACCGTCGAGGTCTACCAGGGGCCCTCGCTCGGCCGCCAGGCCGCCGCGCACGGCGAGGCGCTCTGGGCCTCGAACCCCACGCTCTGCTGCGCGATCCGCAAGGTGGAGCCGCTCGGGCGCGCCCTCGCCGACCTGCAAGGCTGGATCACGGGAGTGAGGCGAGACCAGTCGCCCACGCGTGCCGGCACCCCGAAGCTCGGCTGGGACGAGAAGCACGAGCTCTGGAAGGCGAGCCCCCTCGCAGACTGGTCCGACGACGACGTCTGGGCCTACGTGCGAGAGCGCGAGCTCCCCTACAACACGCTGCACGACAAGGGGTACTCCTCGATCGGGTGCACCCACTGCACGCTCCCCGGGGAGGGACGCGAGGGCCGCTGGTCCGGCAGCGACAAGACCGAGTGCGGGCTGCACGTTCGATGACCGCATCGCCGGTCCGGCTCACCCACCTCGACGAGCTCGAGGCCGAGGCGATTCACATCGTGCGCGAGGTCGCAGCGGAGCTCGAGCGGCCGGTGCTGCTCTTCTCCGGCGGCAAGGACTCGATCGTGCTGCTCCGACTGGCGGAGAAGGCGTTCCGCCCCGGACGCTTCCCGTTCCCGCTCATGCACGTCGACACCGGCCACAACTTCCCCGAGGTGATCGAGTTCCGTGACCGCCGCGTCTCCGAGCTGGGCGAGCGCCTGGTCGTCGCGAGCGTCCAGGAGTCGATCGACAGGGGTCGCGTCGTCGAGCAGACCGGGCCGCGCGCGTCGCGCAACCAGCTGCAGACGACGACCTTGCTCGACGCGATGGAGGAGCACTCGTTCGACGCCGCTATCGGCGGCGCCCGCCGGGACGAGGAGCGCTCGCGCGCCAAGGAGCGGATCTTCTCCTTCCGCGACGACTTCGGCCAGTGGGACCCGCGCGCGCAGCGGCCCGAGCTGTGGAGCCTGTACAACGGCAAGATCCGCAAGGGCGAGCAGGTGCGCGTGTTCCCGATCTCCAACTGGACGGAGCTCGACGTGTGGCAGTACGTCGCGCGCGAGAAGCTGGAGCTGCCCGGGATCTACTACGCGCACGAGCGCGAGGTGTTCGAACGCGATGGGATGCTCTACGCGGTCAGCGACGTCGTGGAGCGCTACGCCGACGAGACGCCGTTCACCGAGTGGGTGCGGTTCCGCACCGTCGGCGACATGTCATGCACCGGTGCGGTGCGCTCGCACGCAACCACGCTCGAAGGAGTGGTGACGGAGATCGCGTCGACACGTGTGACCGAGCGCGGCGAGACGCGCGCGGACGACCGCGCGTCGGAGGCGGCCATGGAGGACCGCAAGCGTGTCGGATATTTCTGACGCCGCCGACCTGGCGGAGCTGCTCACCGGTGCCGCCGCCGCGTCCGACCTCCTCCGTCTCGTCACCTGCGGCTCCGTCGACGACGGCAAGTCGACGCTGATCGGCCGCCTGCTCTACGACACGAAGCAGGTGTTCGTGGATCAGATGGAGCACGTCGAGGAGACGAGCGAGCGCCGAGGCGACGGGTACGTCAACCTGGCCCTGCTCACGGACGGGCTGCGGGCCGAGCGCGAGCAGGGCATCACGATCGACGTCGCGTACCGCGCCTTCCTGACGCCCCGGCGCCGTTTCCAGCTCGCCGATGCGCCCGGGCACGTCCAGTACACGCGCAACATGGTGACGGGCGCCTCGACCGCCGATGTGGCGATCGTGCTGCTGGACGCGCGCAAGGGCGTGATCGAGCAGACGCGGAGGCACACGCTGATCACGTCGCTGCTCGGCGTGCCGCACCTCGTGTTCGCCGTCAACAAGATGGATCTCGTCGACTGGGACGAGAGCCGTTTTCGCGAGATCGAAGCGCAGCTGCACGAGCTCACACGCGCCCTGGGCGTCCGCGACCAGCTGGCGATCCCCATCGCCGCGCTCCACGGTGACAACGTCGTCGAGCCTTCGGCGCGGATGTCGTGGTGGGACGGCACGACGCTGCTCCAGCACCTCGAGACGATCGAGGTGGCGGGTGACCGCAACCTGCACGACCGCCGTTTCCCCGTGCAGTGGGTGATCCGGCCGATGTCGGACGAACACCACGACTACCGCGGCTACGCCGGCCAGGTGGCGGGCGGCGTGTGGCGGGCGGGTGACGATGTCCTGGCGCTTCCGTCGGGGCGCCGCACCCGCGTGGCAGCGGTCGAGACCGTCGACGGCCGGCTGGAGGCAGCGGTGCCCGGCATGTCGGTCGTCGTCCGGCTCGAGGACGACCTCGACCTTCCCCGCGGCGACATGCTCGTCGACCCCGACGACCAGCCGGTCACCGCCCGCGAGCTCGAGGCGACGATCTGCTGGATGAGCGAGCGGCCGCTGCGGCCGGGCACGCGCCTCGGCGTCAAGCAGACGACCCGCACCGTACGGGCGATCGTCGAGAGCATCGACGGCGTCGTCGACCTCGACACCCTCGAGGAGCACGCCGCCGCGGAGATGGGGTTGAACGACATCGGCACCGTACGGCTGCGGCTCTCCGGCCCGCTGATGGTCGACCCGTACGCCGTCAACCGCGCCACCGGCTCATTCATCCTGATCGGCGAGGCGACGAACGACACCGTCGCCGCCGGCATGGTGCGCGCAGCGCGCGCCTAGTG
>DAIOGR010000116.1:0-6609 GCA_036745155.1 Gaiella sp. | reverse complement strand
GTGACGATGATCGCCGCCGTGGGGCGGGACGCGTTCGCCGCGGAGGCAGTGGCCGGCCTGAGCGAGGCCGGCGTCGAGCTGCAGCTGCAGCAGTCGAACCGGCCGACGGGTGTGGCGCTGATCACCGTCGACGCGACGGGGGAGACCACGATCACGGTCGCCCCCGGCGCCAACGACACGTTGGGCGGCTTCGACGTCCCGGCCGCAGACGCTGTGCTGTGCCAGCTCGAGATTCCCGACGACGCGGTCGTCTCTGCCTGGGAGCAGGCGTCGGGGATCTTCTGCCTCAACGCCGCCCCGGCCAGGCCGATCGCGGTCGATGCCGACCTCGCCGTCGTCAACCGCTACGAGCTCGAGACCCTCGTGCGGCGCGACGGGCTCGTCGCCCTGACCCTCGGCGCCGAGGGCGCCGTGCTGCTCGAGGACGGCGTGGAGGTGGCCCGTGCGACACCCCCGGCGGTCCGGGCGGTCGACGGCACCGCAGCCGGGGACGCATTTACGGCCTGCCTGCTCGTCTCGCTGCTCGAAGGCCGCGACCGCGGTGAGGCGCTGAGGCGGGCGTGCGCGGCGGGGGCGATCGCCGCCTCGCGGCCGGGCGCGCAGCCGTCGCTGCCGACCACCGCCGAGGTCGATGCCATCCTGACCAAGTGACACAGTGTCACAAGGTGTTGCGGCGGCCGGGATACTAGTGGACATGGATCAGCGCATTCCGATCATCCTGGACTGCGATCCCGGCCACGACGACGCGATCGCGCTGCTGCTCGCGCTCGCGAGCCCGGAGCTCGAGGTGCTCGGCGTGACCACCGTGCACGGCAACCAGACGCTGGAGAAGACGACCGCAAACGCGTTGCGCGTGCTCGACCTGGCCGATCGTCGCGACGTCGTCGTCGCCGCCGGAGCCGACCGGCCGCTGGAGCGGGAGCTCACGGTTGCGGCACACGTCCACGGTGAGAGCGGGCTCGACGGGCCCACGCTGCCGCCGCCGGGGCGCGGCCCCAGCGCCCAGCACGCGGTCGACTTCATGATCGAGCAGATCGTCTCGAGCCCGCGACCGGTGACGCTCGTGCCGACGGGCCCGCTCACGAACATCGCCCTGCTGCTCGACCGCCTCGGGGGCGAGAACGTCGAGCGCATCGTGCTGATGGGCGGCGCCATCGCCGAGGGCAACATGACGCCGGCGGCCGAGTTCAACATCTGGGCCGACCCCGAGGCTGCGGCGCGCGTGTTCGGCTCGGGCCTCGACGTGACGATGATCGGGCTCGACGTGACCCACCGGGCCGTCACCACGCCGGCGGTGCAGGAGCGCCTGCGCGCGACCGGCACCGTTGGCGCCTTCGTGGCCGATCTCGTCGACTTCTTCTCCGTGTACCACCGCGACACCTACGGGTGGGACGGCGCTCCCATCCACGACGCGGTCGCCGTGGCGCACGTGTTGTGGCCCGGCCTCGTCACGACCGTCGAGCGGAACGTCGAGATCGAGCTCGAGTCCGATCTCTGCCGCGGGCGCACCGTCGTCGACCTCTGGAACCGCACGGGCCGGCCGCGGAACGCCCACGTCGGCATCGACCTCGACACCGACCGCTTCTTCGACCTGCTCGTGGAACGCATCGGCAGGCTCGGGTAGGTTCGTGCCATGGCGGACGTGATCGTCTTCGTGGAGGTGCCGTCCGGCTCGCGCAACAAGTACGAGCTCGACCCCGAGCTCGGGCACATCGTGCTCGACCGGCGGCTGTTCACGTCGATGACGTATCCGGCCGACTACGGGTTCATCGAGGGGACGCTCGGTGAGGACGGCGACCCGCTCGACGCGCTGTGCCTCGTGGGCGAGCCGACCTTCCCGGGCTGCCGGATTCGCGTCCGTGTCGTGGGCGTCTTCTACATGACCGACGAGAAGGGGCCCGACGAGAAGATCATCTGCGTGCCGCTGAAGGACACGGCGTTCATGCGCGTCCACGACGTGCACGACATCGCGCCCGAGTTCCGGGACGAGATCGAGCACTTCTTCCAGGTCTACAAGGACCTGGAGGAGAAGAAGACGGAGACCCGCGGGTACGGAAACCGGGCCGAGGCGGAGCGCATCATCGACGAGGCGAGGGAGAGAGCAGGCCCGTGAGGGCGGGCACGCCTCGCCCTACACCGCGCGACCGAGCTTGAGCCCGAGCCAGACCGCCAGCAGGCCTGCCGCGAGCGTGCCGAGCGAGTTCGCGATCGCCGTGCCCACGTACCCCGCATCGAGCAGGCGGTACGTGTCGAGTGAGAGCGTCGAGAACGTCGTGTAGGCGCCGAGGAAGCCCGTGACCACGGCCGTGCGCACCCAGGTCGCGTCTTCGAAGCGCGGCTCGAGAGCCTCGACGGCGAAGCCGATCAGGAAGGCGCCGGTCACGTTGACCACGAAGATCCCCCAGGGGAAGATGCCGCCCTGACGCTCGATCCACTCGTCGACGCCGTAGCGGGCCACTGCCCCGAGCGCTCCTGCGAGCGCTATCCCGATCAGCACAGGCACGGGGAGGAGCATACGAACGGCGCAGGAAGACGCCTGCTGCCGCAGAAGCAGCAAGTCCATGCCGGCGACCCGGAAGAAGCCCTCGAAGCGGCCCCTGCGGCCGCGCACGCCGTCCCGTGTCAAGAAGCGGACGGTGAAGAAGACCCGATCGCACCACCATCCCGAGTTGTGGGGGCTCGGGATGGTCGCGGTCGGCCTGTTCCTCGCGACCGTGCTGTGGCTCGGGTGGGACGGGGGCATCGTCGGCCCGAAGCTCTCGGAGTGGCTGCAGGACGCCGTCGGCGGCGCCGCCTACGTGCTCCCTGTCGTCCTCATCGGGGTCGGCGGCCTGATGCTCGTTCGCAGCGCCCTCGTCGACCTCAAGCCCTTCCGCACCGGTCTCGCCGTCGCAGGAATCGGGTTGATGATCGCCCTCGGGCGCGACCAGGGCGGCGCCGTCGGTTCCCTCGTCGGCGGCGGCCTGGCGAAGGTGGTGGGGGAGACGGGCGCCGTGATCGTCGGCGGCACGCTCCTCCTCGCCGGAATGCTGCTCCTGTCCGGGGCCTCGGCCGGGGCGCTGCTGCGGGGCTCTGGGCACGCAGTTCGCCGTGCCGGCAGCGCTGCCCGCCGCTCGCTGGACGGCCTCGACCTGCCCGAGCGAGCGCCCCGCGGGCTCCATCCCGAGATCGAGCCGCGGGCACGGCACCCGCAGCGCCCACTCGTGGATGCGGTGGCGAGCTACCCGGACGTCGTCGCCCCCGTCGCAGAGTCGGCCGAGCCGCCCGCGCTCGTCCATGCAGACAGCGCCGACGACGTCACCGCCGAGGACGAGCTCGCGTTCGACGCGCCCGTCGCGGGGGAGTACCGGTTGCCCGAGCGCTCCCTGCTGAAGACGTCCCCGGCCGTGAAGGGCGACAGCGGCGAGATGAGCGCCCGCACGGCGAAGCTGCTCGTCGAGACGCTCGCGCACTTCGGGATCGACGCGACGATCGTGGGGCAGATCGCGGGCCCGCGTGTGGTCCGCTACGAGCTGCAGCTCGCCCCCGGCACGAAGGTGTCGAAGGTGGCCGGCCTCAAGGACGACCTCTCGTACGCGCTCGCGACCACCGAGATCCGCATCCTGGCTCCGATCCCCGGCAAGCAGGCCGTCGGCGTGGAGGTGCCCAACCTCTCGCCCAAGCTCGTGACGCTCGGCGACATCTTCGGCGACATGCCGGGCCAGGCGAGCCCGCTGTCGGTCTGGCTCGGCAAGGACATCTCCGGCAACTCCGTCTGGACCGACCTGGCCCGGATGCCGCACCTGCTGATCGCCGGCACGACCGGGTCGGGCAAGTCCGGCTGCATCAACGCCCTCCTCACGTCCATCCTGCTGCGCTCGACGCCGGACGAGGTGCGGATGATCCTGATCGACCCGAAGCGGATCGAGCTCAACTACTACGAGTCGATCCCGCACCTGCTCACCCCGGTCGTCTCGAACCCGAAGGAGGCCTCCGCCGTCCTGCAGAACGTGGTCGCGGAGATGGAGCGCCGCTACGAGCGGCTCTCGATCATCCGCGCCCGGAACCTGCCCGAGGCGAACCGCGCCTTCAAGGCGCGTGGGGAGGACCCGCTGCCGTACCTGCTGGTCGTGATCGACGAGCTCGCCGACCTGATGATGGTGTCGCCGCAGGCGGTCGAGGACGCGATCATCCGGCTCGCCCAGAAGTCCCGCGCGGTGGGCATCCACCTCGTGCTCGCCACCCAGCGGCCCTCGGTCGACGTGATCACCGGGATGATCAAGGCCAATGTGCCCTCGCGCATCGCGTTCGCCGTGTCGAGCCAGACCGACTCGCGCGTGATCCTGGACACCTCCGGGGCCGAGAGCCTGCTCGGCCAGGGCGACATGCTGTTCAAGCCGCTCGGCACGTCGCGCATGCAGCGCGTGCAGGGCGCCTACGTCTCCGAGGAGGAGGTGGCGATGATCGTGGAGCAGTGCCGCCTGCAGCGCGGCCAGAAGCTCGACGAGAGCCTCCTGGAGGCGCCCGAGAGCTACGCCGACGAGATGGCGGACGGTGACGACGGCGAGTTCGACCCGGACGAGGATCCCCTGCTCGACAAGGCGATCGAGATCGTGGTGCAGACCCAGACAGCCTCGGTGTCGCTGATCCAGCGCCGGCTGCGGGTCGGCTACACCCGCGCCGGCCGCCTGATCGACATGCTCGAGCGCCGGGGCATCATCTCCGGCTACGAGGGCTCGAAGCCCCGCCGGGTGCTGATCGAGGAATCGCAGCTCGCCTCGGTCGTCCTGCGCGACTGAGCGACCGGACGTAGTCCGTGGATTCCCGGTAGAAAACGCGAGGCCCCCGCGGTAGTGTTGCCGCGGGTTCCGACTTGCCGGTTGGCACGGCTAACCATCGGTCGGATACCACGTCACTAGAAGCGGATACCTAAACACGTCTGAAGGAGGGCACGTGTCACAGAGAAAGAGGACGGCAACAGTGCTGGTAGCGCTCATTGCGCTCATCGCACTCGCCGTGACGGCGACGAGCTCCGCCAAGCCTGCGAAGCAGTCGGCCGACACCATCAAGGTCGCGGTCGTCACCGACATCGGCGGCCTCAACGACAAGGGCTTCAACGCCCTAGCCGCAAAGGGCCTCGCCGACGCCAAGACGCAGCTCGGCGTCACGGGCCGCATCTACATCTCGAAGTCCGCGGCCGACTACATCCCGAACCTGTCGGCAGCTGCCCGGTCGGGCGCCGATCTCGTGGTGGGCAACGGCTTCCTCATGGGCGATGCGCTCGCGGCCGTCGCGAAGCGGTTTCCGAACACGAAGTTCGCGATCATCGACTTCCCCTGGGTTGCGCTGAAGGGCAAGCCGAAGAACGCTCGCGGGCTGATCTTCCGTGAGAACGAGGCCGGCTACCTCGCCGGCGTCGCCGCGGCAACGGTCACGAAGAGCAAGACCGTCAGCTCGGTCGGCGGCCAGGCCGTCCCGGCCGTCGTCGCCTTCCTCGCCGGTTACAAGGCCGGAGTGACGAAGACGAAGGCCGGCGTGAAGGTCCTCTCGGGCTACTCCGAGGAGTTCGTCGACCAGGCGAAGTGCAAGGAGCTCGCTCTCAACCAGCTGTCGCAGGGCTCCGACGTCGTCTTCGCCGCCGCCGGCCAGTGCGGCCTCGGCGCACTGCAGGCCGCGAAGGAAGACGGCAAGTGGGGCATCGGCGTCGACAACGACCAGGCGTTCCTCGGCACGCACATCCTCACGAGCGCCACGAAGAAGGTCAACCTGGCCGTCTTCAAGACGATCGAGCAGGTGCAGGAGAACGCGTTCGTCGGCGGTACCGACGGTATCTTCACCGTCAAGAACGGCGGCGTCGGCTTCGGCACCGTCAGCATCAAGGCGCCGAACCGCAAGGCGCTGATCGCGAAGCTGAACGCGGTCTCGAAGCAGATCGCGGCCGGCAAGATCAAGATCCCGAGCAAGTAACCCGGGACCGTACGACTCGAGCGGAGGGCGGGCACATAGCCCGCCCTCCGCTTTTCTGCACGCACGCTGGTCACCGTCACGCGCAGGCCGCCCGACACCATAGAATCCCCGCCCATGGCGTCAACCCGTCCGATCGTGCTCGAGATGCGGCACATCACGAAGCGGTTCCCGGGCATCGTCGCGAACGACGACGTCTCGATCGACCTGCACGAGGGCGAGGTGCACGCTCTGCTCGGCGAGAACGGCGCCGGCAAGACGACCCTGATGAACTGCCTCTACGGGCTGTACCACCCGGACGAGGGCGAGATCTTCATCCGCGGCTCGAAGGTCGTCCTGGGCTCGCCGCGCTCGGCGATCGACCACGGCGTCGGCATGGTGCACCAGCACTTCATGCTCATCCCCGTGATGACGGTGGCCGAGAACATCGTGCTCGGGATCGAGCCGTCCAAGGACGGCTTCATCCTCGACGAGCGCGCCGCCGAGGAGCGGGTGCGCGAGATCTCGCAGCAGTACGGGCTCGCCGTCGATCCCGCGTCGCTGATCTCGGAGATCACGGTCGGCCAGCAGCAGCGCGTCGAGATCCTCAAGGCGCTGTACCGGGGCGCCGAGATCCTGATCCTCGACGAGCCCACCGCGGTGCTGACACCGCAGGAGGCGACCGAG
>DAIOGR010000115.1:3512-6745 GCA_036745155.1 Gaiella sp. | reverse complement strand
TCATCGCGTACCAGAAGTTGTCGCCCACCCGGGCCTGCGGCACCGCCTGGCTCCAACGGAGGACGACGCCGAGCAGGCCGGACACGGCCAGGATCGCCGTTGAGGCGCCGAGGTACTGGAGTGTGAGGCGGCGTGCCACCGCGCGGGCGCCGTCGTCGATCACGCGGGCTTCACCTCGAACGTCGCCACCATCTCGTGGTGCTTCGCGCCACAGAACTCGAGGCACAGCACCTCGTACGTGCCCGCCTTCGTGAAGGTGTGCACGAGCGTCTGCGTCCTGCCCGGGACGACCTGGATCTGCCGGAGAAGCTTGCCGCCGCCGGCGGTGTACAGCCCGAAGCCGTGGTTCACGTCCGTCGAGGTGATCAGGAATTCGACCGGGGTGCCTGCCCTGATCCCGGCGGGGGCGTCGACGGCCCAGGCGTACTGCACGCCCGTGACCCGCACCACCTGCTTGTTCGCCCCGGCGCTCTCGCCGTACGGCACGTAGAAGATCGTCCCCAGCAGCAGGGCGAAGAGTGCGAGCACGACGACGATCAGCCAGGCGCTCTCGCGGCGCGACCAGGTCCCAGCACGGTCTTCCTCGAGCGGGCGCTTGGTCGAGCGCCAGATCGCGATCGCGATCGCGGAGCCGATGACGACGGCGATCGCGTACGCGACGGTGATGATGATCGCCGTCTGGCTCACAGGCGGCAGTCTGACCGGTCGCGGGACGAGGGGGCATCGGGCATTCGCCCCGTAGCTGTTGCGGGTTTTCCGCAGCGGGCAGGGTCGGAGCACCGATGCCGGAGGTCATCCATGTGCGCACGATCCTCCCATGAAGCGGATCGTCGTTGCAACCGATGGCTCCACGGCGGCCACCGCCGCGCTCGACGAGGCGATCGCGATTGCGCAAAGCACCGGCGACCAGCTGGCCGCGATCACCGTCTGGCGGGCGCTGCAGGGGGACTTCGGCCTTGCCTACCCCTCTGGAGCGCTCCTGAACGAGCTTCTCGACGCCGAGCGCGACCACGCGGAGGCCTCTCTCGAGGACGCGATCGCGCGCGCCCGTGCAGCAGGCGTCGCAGTGACGACGCGGCTCGCGACGGGCGACCCGGCCGAGTGCATCTGCGCCTACGCCGAGGAGATCGACGCGCGGATGATCGCCATGGGAAGCCACGGCTACGGCACCGTGGCGTCGCTCCTGCTCGGCAGCGTCTCGGGCGAGGTGCTCCGCAAGGCATCGTGCCCCGTCCTCGTGGTGCGCGAGCCCTCGGAACGGAGCGAGCAGAGCTCGCACGCCCACGTCGCCGCCGGCCGCTAGACACACTGGTCCGGAGCGGACGGATCGGCGACCGGCCCGGTCTAGTCGCGCTCTGCAGCCACCGGGCGGAGCCAGGCGACGCACATCGTCGGTGTCACCCACGGCTCGAGGCGCTCCACCTCGACGGGTGCGCCCAGCTCTGCGAGCGCACCGTCGATGATGCCGGCGTGCAGCGAGCACACGACGCGCGGGTAGCGCTCAGCGAGCTCGCGGAACGGGCAGCGGCGCATGACGATCTCGTCGCCGGCAACTTCGGGCGCGAAGCCACGACGCTGCAGCAGGGAGGAGACCCGCTGGACACAAGCGGGGGCGCTGGGCTCGCGGCCCGGCTCGAGCCGCTCGACGAGGACGCGCCCCCAGCTCCTGCCCGATGCCGCGGCCAGGACGTCGCCGTCCGGAAGCGGCTCCAGCGACGAGGCGAGCGCTGCCGCGAGCAGCTCGTGCTCGTGCTCGGCCTCCTCCGGCACTGCGACGAAGAGCCGACGCGGCCTACCCGGCCGCGAGCGCTCCTCGCGTGAGGCGATCACGAGGCCGGCGTCCTCGAGCACATCGAGGTGGGCACGCACGGTGTTCGGGTGCAGGCCGAGCCCCGTGGCCAGCTCTTCCGTGCCGAGCGGTCGCTCGGACGCCCGCAGCAGGTCGAGCAGGCGTGTGCGACTCGTGTCTGCGAGTGCGCGGTGCCGGCGGGTTTCCCCGTCCATGGCGAGAGCTTCGAGGAGCGGGGCTCCTCTGGCATCCGGGGAATACCGCAGCGACGATCGGCGCGTCCGCTGATGCCCTGCCACCGTGATTGTTCCAATCTTCATCGTGTAAATACGAAGGAGGGAGCTCCCAGATGAAGACCGTGATGCTCGGCCTCGGCGTCCTCGCAGCAGGCGTCCTCGTCCTCGCCGCTGCGCTCGTCGCGTCGAACCGCGCTCTGGACGACGACGTCGCCTCGGCGGCGGCCACGGCGGATCACAGCACGATGACAGCGGCGACGGGGTCACCCACGAAGGGGGGCATGCAGAGCTTCGCCGGCGTGACGGCCGACGACGGAACGGCGCTGGCCAAGGCGCACACGCCGTTCCCGGCGACCCTCCCCCCCGTCCCCGCCGGTGACGTCGTCAAGGTGCACATGGTGCTGAGGGACGTGACGATCGAGATCGCGCCCGGCGTGAAGTACCAGGCGTGGGGCTTCGAAGGCGGCGCTCCCGGCCCCGTCGTGCACGCGCGCCAGGGGCAGACGGTGGAGATGACGCTCACGAACGACGGCGCGATCCCCCACTCGATCGACTTCCACGCTGCCCGCATCGCACCGAACGAGGCGTTCGTGGACGTGATGCCCGGCAAGTCGTTCACCTTCAGCTTCGAGGCGAGCGACCCGGGAGTGTTCATGTACCACTGCGGCACCAAGCCGGTGCTCGCGCACATCGCCAACGGCATGTACGGAGCGATCGTCGTCGACCCGGTGCCCGCTCTGCCGAAGGTCGACCGCGAGTACGTGCTCGTCGCGGGCGAGTGGTATCTCTCGAACGACGGCGTCGCCGAGCCCGCACAGCTCGACATGAACAAGGCACGGGCGATGATGCCCGACTGGACGGCCTTCAACGGCTATGCCGGCCAGTACGTGGCGCATCCGCTCACCGCCGACCCGGGCGACACCGTCCGCTTCTACGTCGTCGACGCCGGGCCGAGCCTGACGACCGCGTTCCACGTCGTCGGCACGATCTTCGACACCGTCTACCCGAACGGCGACATGAGCCCCGAGCACGTGCTCAACGGCGTGCAGACGGTGGACGTGCCCGCAGGCGGCGGAGCGGTCTTCGAGGTACAGATCGACGAGCCGGGCCTGTACCCGTTCGTCTCACACGCCTTCGCCCACGTCGACCTGGGCCAGGTCGGCCTGCTCAAGGTGGGGAACCCGAAGGGCACGATGTCGCACTAGTGC
>DAIOGR010000115.1:0-3412 GCA_036745155.1 Gaiella sp. | reverse complement strand
CGACGATTCGTGGCGGCGGTGCCGTCACGAGTCGTCGAGCAGCCCATTCGCCAGCGCGTAGCGGACGAGCTCCGCGCGCGTTCCGAGGCCGAGCTTCTGCATGATGTGCGCCCGGTGCGTCTCCGCCGTGCGCACCGAGATGAAGAGCGACTTCGCGATCTCCTGGTTCGTGTGCCCGAGCGCCAGCAGGCGGAGCACCTCGCGCTCCCGCTCGGAGAGCGGGTCGTTCGCGGCGCGGCGGGCAGCCTCAACCTCGGCCTGGGCGAGGCGCGCGCCGAGCGTCGGGTGCACGTAGCGCCCGCCGCTCGCGACCTCGCGCACCGCCTGCACGAGCTCCGTGTCGGCGGCCTCTTTCAGCATGTAGCCGCTCGCGCCGGCCGCAAACGCTGCGCGCACGTACGTCGGGTCGTCCTGCATCGAGAGCACGAGCACCTTCCCCTTGGACGCGTGCACGATCTCGGCACATGCCTCGATGCCGCTGCGACCCGGCATCACCACGTCGAGCAGCGTCACGTCAGGCTTCTCCAGGCGTGCGGCACGAACCCCCTCGTCGGCATTGCCCGCCTCGCCCACCACCTCCAGGTTCTCCTCCCGCTCGAGCAGCAGCCGCAGGCCGGTACGCACGACCGCGTGGTCGTCGACGATGAGGACACGGATGGCCACAGGGCGCGTCACAGGAGGGGCAGCTCGAGGACGAGGGTGGTGCCTGCGCCGGGAGACGACTCGACGGCGAGGGAGCCGTCGAGGAGCGCGACGCGCTCCTCCATCCCGAGGAGCCCAAGGCCGTCGCTCCGGGTGCTCCCCCGGTCGAATCCCTTGCCGTCGTCTTCGATCATCACGGACACACTCTCATTCTTGCGGGTGAGCAGGACGCTCACATGGCGCGCCTCCGCGTGTTTCACGACGTTCGTCAGCGCCTCTTGCACGATGCGGTACACGGCGGTTTCCGCCTCCGCGGGGAGGCGCTCGCCGCCGAGACGCGCCTCGACCTGCACGTCGAGCCGCGACCCCTCCGACACAGTCTGCCCGAGACGCTTGAGCGCGGGTAGCAGACCGAAGTCGTCGAGCGCCTTCGGCCGCAGCTCGACCGCCAGGCGTCGGACGTCCTGCAGCGTCGAGACCACCAGCCGGCGCAGCCCCGCCACGGCCTCGCGCGCCTGCTCGGGCGTGGCGGCGGCCTCGACCTCGGCGAGCCCGAGCAGCATCGAGGTGAGCGCCTGGCCCGTCTCGTCGTGGAGCTCGCGCGCGAGCCGGCGGCGCTCGAGCTCCTGTGCCGCCACCGCGCGCCGGAGGGCGTCGCGGGCGACCCGCTGGGAGAGGTCGACCGCCACCGCAGCCCGCTTCGCATAGCTCTCGGCGAGCCGCAGATCGGCGTCGGAGAAGCGGGGGTCGGCACCTCCCCGGTCGATCGCGATCAGCACCCCGAGGGCCCGGCCCGCCACGACGAGCGGCACGATCAGACCGGCGAGCGCGCCCAGGCGCGCCACGAGGCCCTGGTCGGCACTCGCGTCGCCGCCGACGTGATCGACGCGCACGCTCTCGCGGGCGGCGAGAGCGGCCACCGACCGCGAGTCCGGGCCGAGCACGACGCCGGTCATCTCCTCCCCGCTACCCGCCTCCACGCGCAAGGTTCCGTCGGGCTGCCGCAAGGCCACGGCCACCGCTCTCGCGTCCAGGAGCTCCCGCAAACGTGTCGCCACGAGGTCGAGCTGGCGGGGAAGCTCCACCTCGCCGGCGAGCGCGGTGGCGATCTCGTTGAGAGACTCGAGCTGGCGCGACCACCGCGTCGCCTCCTCGTACAGGCGTGCATTCTCGATCGCGACCGCGGCCTGCGCCGCCAGCAGCGCGACTACCTCCTCGTCCTCCTCGTCGAAGTCCGCGCCCCCCTCCTTCTCGGTCAGGTAGAGGTTTCCGTAAGCGACGTCGCGAAGCTGCACCGGCACCCCGAGGAACGTGCGCATCGGCGGATGATTCGGCGGGAATCCCACCGAACGAGAGTCGTCGCCGAGATCGTGGAGCCGGAGCAGGCGCGCGTCGTGGATGAGGACGCCGAGGATGCCGCGACCTGTCGGCGGGTCGCCGATCGCGGCCTGCGCCTCCATGTCCAGGCCGTGCACGAGGAAGCGCTCCAGGCGCGTGCCCTCGCGGTCGATCACCCCGAGCGCCGCGTAGCGGGCACCCGTCAGCTCCGCCGCCGTCTCGACGAGACGCGCCAGCACCGCGTCGAGCGACAGCTCCGAGCCGATCGCGATGCCGGCCTCGACGAGAGCGCGGCGGTCCTGATCGTTGCGCATGGTGGGATTATCGCGTTCTCCGTACCGAGCACAGCGACCGTAGGCACACTTCCGCAATGCCTCCCAAACCGCGAAAGTCCACACCTGACAAGCGCAAGCCCACCACCGGGAGCGGCCCGAGCCGGAACCTGCTGATCGCGCTGGGCCTCGCGGCAGTCGTCGTCGCCGCCCTCGTCGTCGGCACGCTCGTCCTGACCGGTGGCAATGACGGCAACGGCACCACGTCGACCGGCACCAACGCGTCCCTGATCGCGGGGATCCCGCAGTCGGGCACCGTCCTCGGCAGCCCCGACGCCAAGGTGACGTTGCTGCAGTACGAGGACCTCCAGTGCCCCGTGTGCAAGACGTACACCGATGACGCCTTCCCGACGATCGTCGAGGAGTACGTCAAGCCGGGCAAGGTGAAGATCGACTTCCGCGGCCTCTCGTTCATCGGTGACGACTCCGTCAAGGCGCTGCGCGTCGCTCTTGCCGCCGCCAAGCAGGGCAAGCTCTGGGACGTGGTCGAGGCCTTCTACGCGAACCAGGGGCGTGAGAACAGCGGCTGGGTGACCGACGCGAAGGTGAACGGGATCCTGGCCCAGGTGCCCGGCCTGGACGCGGCCAAGGTGCTCGCGGATGCCAAGAGCGCGGCGATCACAGCCGAGATCGGCAAGCTGGACAAGGAGGGCTCCGACCGCCAGGTACAGGGGACGCCGTCGTTCTTCATCGGGATCGGCGTCGACAAGCCGTACGCGATCCAGCCGACCTCGCTCACGCCGGACGCATTCCGCCCCGCGCTCGACGACGCGCTCCAGGGGCCGTAGAGGCGCCGCGCCGGGCGCGTCAGGTCATCGGCACCTGGCGGAGGATGTCCGACTGGATGCGGTCGAGGATCTCCGTCAGGCTGCCGCCGGTGGCGGTGATGCCGTGGTTACGCAGGCCGATCACGGCGTGCGCGGGATCGGGCTCGCGCTCGATCAGCTCGGCGACCGACTCGGCGAGCTCCTGGGTGCCGCACGGGTAGTTGATGTCCGTCGCGGCGATGCGCTCCATCCACGCGTGCACGTGGAGGATGGCGCCGACGTCGGGGTGCGCCTGGTAGATCATCCAGTGCTCGATCGCGTCCACCGAGACGC
>DAIOGR010000114.1:0-6747 GCA_036745155.1 Gaiella sp. | reverse complement strand
GGCCTCGAAGGCATGGGCGTCGATCCCCAGGCCGATGCGCAGGTCGCTCATGTGAACGAGGCTAGCGCCTGCGGCAGCGACGCGAGGTCGGGGACCGCGAGGGTGGCCTCCGGCGGGGTGGGCTGCAGGCGGCCCCAGGGGCCTCGGCAGACGTGAATCGCGACGAGCCCCGCTGCCGCGGCGGGCAGCACGTCGTTGTCGACCCGGTCGCCGACGTACGCCACCTCGCACGGTGCGCACCCGGCGAGCTCGACGACGTGCTGGAAGAAGCGAGGATCCGGCTTGCGCACGCCGAGGCTCTGCGACGACGAGATCACGTCGGCGGGTAACGCCGCCTCCCGCGCCCACCGCTCGAGGGCCGCCGTCTGGTTCCCGACGACGCCGACGCGCAGACCGAGCGCGCGGACGCCTTCGAGGCACCCGATCGCGTCGGGGTAGAGGTCGCCGAGCTCGTACGTGAGCTCGTGCCACCACGTCGTCGGCCCCTCGATCCCCAGGTGACCCCAGAGCGCGTTGTGCTCCTCTCCGCGCTCGATCGTGACACCGAGGGCCGCCCAGACCACGTGCGGCTGCAGGCCCGACCCCGCGGCGAGCGCCCTCCACCAGCGCTCCTCGTCGACGAGGGTCTCGCCGACGTCGAAGAAGACCGCTTTCAGGGCGTGCGGCACGACGGCAGCTCGAGGGCGTGACAGACCCGGCCGGCGGGACGGCACTTCATCGGGCCGGAGGCTCCCGGAGCCACGACTCGACGAGCGCGAGGTCGGCGCGGGTCGTGATCTTCAACAGGTGAGGGTCGCCCTCCACGACGCGCACGCGCCCACCGCGCCGCTCGACGAGCGAGGCGCAGTCGGTCGCGTCGTCGCCGTCGTCCGCATACGCGGCCCGGAGCACGGTCGCCGGGAACGCCTGCGGGGTCTGTACGGTCACGAGGCCGTCGCGCTCGACCGTCTTTACGATCACGCCCCGCTCCACGCGCTTGACCGTGTCCGGGACGGCGAGGCCGGGGACGACGCCGTCGTAGCCCTCCGCCAGCGGCGCGAGCACGCGCTCGATCACGCCGTCCCCGACGAGCGGACGGGCGGCATCGTGGACGAGAACGACGAGCGCGTCGTCGGGCACCTCCGCAAGCGCGGCCCGCACCGAAGCCGAGCGGGTGGCGCCGCCGGTGACGACAGCCGCCACCTTGCTGACGACGAGCTCTTCGGCGAGGACGATCGCCGGTTCCTCCCACTCGGCAGGAACGGCGACGACGATCGCATCGACCCACGGGCTCGCATCGAGCCGCTCGAGGCTCTCGGCCAGGAGGACGCGCTCCCCCAGCGCCACGAACGCCTTCGGACGGTCGGCTCCTAACCGCTCCCCCGAGCCCGCCGCGACGAGCAACGCCCAGGTGCTTCCGGCGTCGCCGGAAGCACCTGCACGAGCCATCAGGCCTTCAGCTGCCGGTGCCGTCAGGCACTGGCGGTCGCGACCTTCGCCTTCGGCTTGGCCTTCTTCGCGACGATGGCCGGGTTGGCAAGCACGTCGTCCAGCCAGGCTGCGGCCTCTTCTTCGGTCATGTCCTTCGCGTACATCAGCTCGGAGGCGAGGATCTTCTTCGCCTTCACGTACATCTGCTTCTCGCCCGTGGAGAGACCCTTCTCGTGGTCGCGCAGGGCGAGGTTCCGCACGACCTCGGCGAGCTCGAGGATGTCGCCGGTCTTCATCTTGTCGCGGTTGTGCTTGAAGCGGCGATTCCAGTTCTTCGGCATCTCCGTCGACTCACCGGAGAGCGCTCTCACGACGACCTCGACCATCTCCTGGTCGATCACCCAGCGGAGGCCGACCTTCTCGGCATTCTCCGTGGGGACGTTCACGGTCATGTCGTTGTGCAGGATCTTGATGGTCAGGTACTCGCGCTCGTGTCCGAGCACGACGCGCGTGTCCTTGCTCACGACCGTGCCTGCCCCGTGGTGCGGGTACACCACCTTGTCGCCGACGTCGAACAAGCTTCCCTCCCCGTTATCCGCCTGAATGGTGCGCCTTGCTCACGAAAACCGCCGGCGCTAATGAGGCTGCCGGCGAGGAGGACATTCTAGCGGAGATCCGCACTCGACCGAGGTCCCGGAGGATCCGGCCCGCGGCGACCTCACGCACCTGCCGGTCAGGCAGACGGCCGCCGTGGCGGCCGTCGCGAATTCCGTCGTGCGGCCGCGACTTGGAGTCTCTCCATCCCCCGGCAGCCGCGACGCTTGCGATCTTCCCGTGCTTCCCGCGGCCCGGCGATCGGTGCCGGGCCGCTCACAGCGAGAGGTAGCGCTCGACCAGGTTGTGCTCCTGCAGGCGCCGCAGGCCTTCCTGGATCTCGCGCGCCCGCACGGCGCCCACACCCTCGACGGCCTCGAGCTCGCGCAGCGATGCGCGCGCGATCGCGTCCAGGCCCTCGAGCTCGGCGACGACCCGGCGGATCACTCCGGGCGGTATCCGCGGGATCTGAGCGAGCGCTCGGTACCCGCGCGGGCTGACGACCGTCTCGATCGGGGTCGCGGAGCGCGGGAACCCGAGCAGGTCCTGCAGCGTCTCGGCCTCGAGTAGGCTCTCGTAGGGGAGCGTGGCCAGCCGGTCGAGCGCAGCGTCCGGATCGCCGCCGGCCGCCTGGTAGTCGGCGACGACGGCCGCCTCCTCTTGCGGCAACGTGCCGGAGAGCTCCTCGAGCTGGGCGCGGATCAGCCGCCCCTCGGAGCCGAGCTCGACGCAGTCGCGCTCCACCTCACGCACCATGCGCGAGGTCATCTCCGCCCGTTGCAGCACGACGAGGACGTCGTCGAGGACGACGGCGTTCTGGAACTCGAGCGCGGTCAGGCGCGTCAGCACCTGCTCCAGGCGCTTGACGTACGTCTCGAGCGCAGCAAGGCCCTGGTTCGCCTTTGCCAACACGGTCGCAATCGGGTCGAGCTGGTGGCGGGCCTCACCGAGGAAGACGGTCACGGTCTCGCGCTGCTGGGAGATCGAGACGACGAGAGCACTGGTCTGCTTGGCGACGCGTTCGGCCGTGCGGTGACGCGTGCCCGTCTCGTCCGACGGGATCGTGGGGTCGGGCATCAGCTGGACGTTCGCGTACGCGAGCCGGGAGATGGCGTCGTCGATCACGATGGCGCCGTCCATCTTCGACAGCTCGTAGAGGAGCTGCGGGGTGAACGGCTGGTCGATCCGGATTCCGCCGGAGTAGAGGAAGGACAGCTCCTCGGGGTCGCCGATCACGAAGAGCGCCCCCTCGTGCGAGCGGATCACGTCGTCGATCCCCTGCCGCAGGGCCGTTCCGGGGGAGAGGCGGGCGATCGCCTCGACCATCTCGGGAGAGCCGAATTCCACGCCCTGAGGGTACAGCCTCGGGACGGGAAAACCACAGGCCCGCGCGTGTTCCCCCGACACGAGCGGGCGAGGACGTGCTAGCCATAGGCGATGCACTCGACCACCCTCTTCGGCGGCTCCGCCGACCTCGAGGAGCGCGCCAACCGGCTCGCCGACCGTTTGCCGGATGGCCTGCGCCCCCTCGCGCATCTCGCCCACAACTTCCGCTGGTCGTGGGCCCGCGACGGTGCCGCCCTCTTCCGTGACATCAATCCGCACCGTTGGGAGCTCTCGGGAGAGAACCCCGTTCGCTTTCTCACCGACCTCTGGCCGTCCACCGAGGAGTGGGCAGATCACGATCCCGGCATCCGTGCGCGCATCGATGCGCTGCACGCCGAGATCACGGCGGACCTGGGGCGCCCGGACCGCCCCCGGCCGAGTATCGAGGGGCCGGTGGCGTTCATGTGCGCCGAGTTCGGGGTGCACGCGTCACTACCCGTCTACTCCGGCGGGCTCGGCGTGCTGGCCGGGGACATCCTCAAGGAGGCGAGCGACCAGGCGCTGCCGCTCGTGGCGGTGGGGCTCTTCTACCGGCGTGGCTACTTCCGGCAACGACTGGATCTGAGCGGACGCCAGCAGGAGTACTGGATCACGAACGACCCGAAGAGCCTGCCGATGGCCCGGGTCAGCACACCGGACGGGAAGCCCCTGAAGCTGTCGGTGCACGTGTTCGGCGGCGAGACGTGGTTCCAGGTCTGGCGCGTGCAGGTGGGCCGGGTGCCTCTCTACCTGATCGACTCCGAGGTGCCCGAGAACGACGCGGTGCGGCGCTGGACGACCGCCCGCCTGTACGAGGGCAACCGGGCGATCCGCCTGGCGCAGTATGCGCTGCTCGGAATCGGCGGCGTGCGCACCCTCGAGGCGCTCGGGATCGAGCCGGCGGTCTTCCACCTCAACGAGGGCCATCCGGCCCTGGGCGGGCTGGAGATCGCCGCCCAGGCGGTTGCGCGCGGGGCGTCGCTCGACGAAGCCCTGGGCTCCGTGCGCGAGCGGCTCGTCTTCACGACGCATACCCCGGTGCCTGCCGGGAACGAGACCTACGGGGTGGACGAGCTGCTGGGGGCGTACGACGACCTGCCGCAACGGCTCGGGATCGCGCCGGAGGAGCTCGTGTCCCTCTGCCGGGCCCGGCCGGACGACGAACGAGAGTCGCCGGGCATGACGCCGCTCGCCCTCCGGCTGAGCCGCACGCGCAACGGCGTCAGCCGCCTCCATGGCGAGGTGGCGCGGAGCATGTGGCAGCCCATGTTCAGCACGCAGGCGGTCGCAGACGTGCCGATCACGCACGTCACGAACGGCGCCCATCTGCCGACCTTCGTCTCGCGCCCGTTCGTGGAGCTGTTCGACCGGCATTTCGGGCCGCGCTGGTGGGAACGGGCCGCCGACGCAGAGATGTGGGCCGGAGCGCACGTGATCCCGAATGACGAGCTGTGGGCGGCGCGCCGGGCGGCGCGCGAGGCGCTGATCGACTGGGCGCGCCTGAAGAGCCAGAACGACCGTCTCTTGCGCAACGAGCAGATCGACTACGTCAACGCCGCCGCGCACGCCCTCGATCCGGACGCGTTGACGCTCGGGTTCGCCCGCCGGCTCGCGACCTACAAGCGCCTCTACCTCCTGACCTACGACCGCGAGCGGTCGGTGCGCATCATGACGGGTGAGCCCCCGGTGCAGCTGCTCCTGTCCGGGAAGGCGCACCCTCTCGACGAGGGCGGCAAGGGCGTGCTCCAGGACATCTTCAACATGAAGAAGAACGACGAGCGGCTGGCTGGACGGGTGGTGGTGCTGGAGGACTACGACCTCTCGACCGCGACGCACCTCGTGTCGGGGTGCGACGTCTGGGTCAACCTGCCGCGCCGTCCGCAGGAGGCGAGCGGCACCAGCGGCATGAAGGCGTGCTTCAACGGCGTGCTGCAGCTGAGCGTGCTCGACGGGTGGTGGGCCGAGGCGTACGACGGCGGCAACGGCTGGGCGATTCCCGGCGACGAGGATCCCGACCCGGCGGTGATGGACGCTCGCGACGCGGCAGACTTCTACGACGTGCTCGAGCGCGAGGTGATCCCCATGTTCTACGACCGGGACGCCGACGGGGTGCCGCACGCGTGGTGCGACCGGATGAAGGAGTCGCTCGCGTCGAACGTGCCTCGCTTCAGCGCCACGCGCATGGTGGACGAGTACGCCGAGCGGATCTACCCGGCACCGGCGAGCCGCTGACGCCGCGCCAGGCGCCGTGTGCGCCACGGGCAACGGCGCTGGGCGCGCAATACGCCTGTCATATGACCGGTGCCGCTGCCGCCCCAGAGGCACTCCGCCCGTTTGCCCCTGCCCAGCCCGCCGCCGCTGCGTCAGGCGGCCTCCTCCCCCGCACCGGGCCGGCGTCCGTCCAGCCCGGCCGCGATCGCCTGCCGCAGAGTCGCGGCACGGGTCACGGGCGGGCCTCCGCGCGTTTGCGTGCCCTCAGGGGCGACGACTCGCCCGATCCCGAGCTTTGCGCACTCCTCGAGCCGCCGCTCCGCCTGAGCGGCCGGGCGCAGCCGCCCCGTGAGCCCGATCTCACCGAAGGCCGCGATCCCCTCGACGAGCGGCACCCCCCGCGCGGCGGAGGCGATCGCCAGAGCGACGGCGAGATCGGCGCCGGGCTCGTCGATACGCACACCACCGGCCACGTTGACGAAAACGTCGGCAGCGCCGAGCGCGATGCCCGCGTGACGGCCGAGGACGGCAACGATCATCGCGAGCCGCTTCGGGTCGACACCGGTGCCGACGCGGCGCGGCATCGCCAGATCGGTCTTCGACACGAGCGACTGGACCTCGAGCAGGATGGGGCGGGTGCCCTCGAGAGCGCAGGCGACGGCCGCCCCGACCTCGCCCGCCTGCGTACGGCCGAACAGCTCCGAGGCGTCGGGCACGCCGACGAGTCCCGCGCCGGTCATCTCGAAGACACCGAGCTCGTTCGTGGAGCCGAACCGGTTCTTCGTCGCGCGCAGGATGCGGTGGGCGTGGTAGCGGTCACCCTCGAACTGCAGCACACAATCGACGAGGTGCTCGAGCACGCGCGGCCCCGCCACGGCACCGTCCTTCGTCACGTGACCGACGAGGACGGTTGCCACGCCCTGCTCCTTCGCGACACGGAGGAGCCGCCCCGCCGCTTCACGCACCTGGGCGACCGAGCCTGGAGCCGACCCGAGCTCCGCCGAGTACAGCGTCTGCACCGAGTCGATCACGCAGACGTCGGGACGCTCGTGCTCGAGCGTCGCGCAGACGGCCTCCAGCTCGGTCTCGGCGAGGATCTCGACGTCGTCGGCGCCGCCGAGGCGGGCGGCGCGGAGCTTCACCTGCGCGACCGACTCCTCGCCGGTG
>DAIOGR010000113.1:0-6789 GCA_036745155.1 Gaiella sp. | reverse complement strand
TGAGCGAGTTCGAGCAGCTCTACCGCGAGGTGATCCTCGACCACTACAAGGCGCCCCGGAACCACGGCCTGCTCGACCCGAGCGACGCGGTCGCCGAGGGACAGAACCCGCTCTGCGGCGACGAGGTGACCGTCTCCGTGCGCTTCGGGCAGGGCGACGTGATCGAGGCGGTCGGGTTTGAAGGGCGCGGCTGCGCCATCAGCCAGGCCGCCACCTCGATGCTGACCGACCTCGTCAAGGGCCGCACCGCGCAGGATGTGGCCGTCATGCGCAAGGAGGAGCTGCTCGACGAGATCGGGATCCCCCTCACGCCGGTGCGCCTCAAGTGCGCGCTGCTCGGCCTCGGCGTGCTGAAGGTGGCTCTGCACCGGGCCAAGGGCACCCCGCTGCCGGAGGAGTGGGGCGCGTCCTCGAACGAGATCAATCTCGCGTAGCGTGGCAGAGCTCGAGGTCTGCCCGCTCGCGGAGCTGCCGCCCGGCACGGTGCGGATCGTTGTCGCAGCGCCGCTCCTCCGGATCGGCGTCTACAACTGCGACGGTCGGCTCTACGCCCTGGAGGATCGTTGCTCGCACGACGACGGGCCCCTGTGCGAAGGGGACTTCGACTGCGCCGAGGGTGTTGCCGTCTGTCCGCGGCATGGTGCGCGCTTCGAGATCGCGACCGGTCGCGCCCTGACGCTGCCCGCCTACATCCCGGTCGAGACGTACCCGGTTCGCGTGCGTGACGACGGCCTCGTCGTGGTCGACATCCCCGGCGAGGCCCCGGCATGATCGACGAGCACGTCCGTGCGGTGCTCACGCGGCTCGAGGAGGAGGATGCCCGTGAGCGCCGCGAGGGACTGCCGGCCGAGCAGCGGTCGCTCGCCTGCGGCCCCGAGGCCGGGCGGCTCCTGTTCGCGCTCGTCTCCTCCAACACCGGCTGTCGCGTGCTCGAGATCGGCGGGTCGCGCGGGTACTCGACGATCTGGCTGGCCGCGGCGGCGCGCCTCGCCGGCGGGCGGGTGGTGTCGCTCGAGCGCGACCCCGCAAAGATCGACGCATGGCGCCGGAACCTTGCCGACGCAGGCCTCGCAGACTGGGCGGAGCTCGTCGAGGGCGACGCCTTCGCCGCACTCGAGCGGCTCGAGCCTGGCTTCCACGTCGTCTTCCTCGACGCCTGGAAGGACGACTACGAGCGGTACTTCGAGATCGCGACGACGATGCTCGGCGCCGGCGTCGTCGTGGCCGACAACGTCCACTCGAACCCCGTCGTCGCAGCCTACGCGAGCGCGCGGCAGGCAGACCCCGCGCTCGTCTCCGTGACCTTGCCGATCGGCAACGGGCTCGAGGTCACCGCTCGCGCCGTCTCCTGAGCAGGGATTTTACGGCGACCGGCCGCAATGGTAGGTTTCCGCTACCGCGGAAAGGAGGTGGTCCGGACGTGACAGATTCGTGCAGTACGGGCAGTGGAGGTACCAGCGGGTAGAGGCGTGTCCCCGAGACCCACTGGGGAATCGCCATAGCCACGCGTAGGGGACGCGCGATCCGCGCCGCCGACCGGAATCCTCCGGCCCAGGCAGGAAGCGCCTCTACCACTTCGACGCTGGCTACCGGGTACGAAGGGCCGTGCGGTGTGCAGACACCCGCGGCCCTTCGCCTTTCTCGCCGCCTCTAAGAGCTCGAGCTCTGGGCCACGAGGCGCACCTGCTCGACGAGCGGCACGAGCGCTCCCAGGCCGAGCCTTGCCTGCGAGCTGCCGCGGTCGGAGACGACGTTGTCGCCGAGCGAGAGCATCGTCAGCTGGTCGCGCGTGAGCGGCGCGCCGGGCAGGCGCTCGAGCAGGAGAGCCTGCGGGCGCAGCAGCCAGGTCGGGAGATGGAGAGCCGGCCGTCGCGTTCCCTGCGCGTTCTTGAGCAGCCGCCACAGCTCGTTCCAGTCGACGATGTCCGGGCCGCCGAGCTCGATCACACCGCCGGGGCCTTGCTCGCCGAGCGTGGCGGCGACGGCACGGGCCAGGTCGTCGACCCAGATCGGCTGGAGGCGCTGCCTGCCTGTGCCGATCACCGGCGTCACGGGGGCGAGCCTCGCGATGCGCAGGAAACGGGGAAGCACGCCGCCGTCGGGGCCGAACACGAAGCTCGGCCGCAGGATCGCGGACGGGATGCCCGAGGCTGTCACCGCCTGCTCACACGCCCACTTGGCGCGGTAGTAGGGGACGGTGTCTTTCGTCTGCTCGCTCGTGCCGAGCGCGCTCAGGTAGACGAAGCGGTGAACCCCGACCTGTGCCGCGGCGGCGAGCACGTTGGCCGTGCCCTCGGTCATGACGCGCTCGAACTCACGGGGTCGACCGGTGATGATCGCGACCAGGTGCACGACCGTCTCGACGCCTTCCATGGGCTCCTGCAGCGAGGCGGGGTCGGTGACGTCCCCTCGGACGAGCTCACAGTCGACGTCGTCGAGAGCCGCGGCGCCGGCGGCGCTGCGCACGAGTGCTCGTACCCGCTCGCCGCGCCCGGTGAGCAGGCGCGTCACATGGCGCCCCACGAACCCGGCTGCACCCGTGACCAGGATCATCCCGTCATTCTCCCACGGAGCCGTCGCCGCCGCTCCTGTGGAGGAGAAGTCGCACTTCTGTCACAAAGGGTGTCTCCCTCCGGGAGACACCCTCCGGGAGACACCCGGCTCGTTGCGGAGCGGCCGTCGCCCACGCCGGGACGCCGGGCTGTCGCTCGGGTCGGCGGCGAGGCCGCTCCCGGCGCGGCGATCAGGACCCCGGGTCGAAGTTCTTCCAGTAGCGGCTCGGCGTCGGCCCCCGCTGGCCCTGGTACTTCGAGCCGAGCGACCCGGAGCCGTACGGGGTCTCGGCCGGCTCGGACATCTGCACGAACGAGAGCTGGCCGATCTTCATGCCCGGGTAGATCGTGATGGGGAGGTTCGCGACGTTCGAGAGCTCGAGCGTCACGTGCCCGTCCCAGCCCGGGTCGATGAAGCCTGCCGTCGAGTGGATGAGCAGGCCGAGCCTGCCCAGACTCGACTTCCCCTCCAGCCTGGCGACGAGATCGTCCGGCAGCGTCACGCGCTCCAGGGTCGATCCCAGCACGAACTCGCCGGGGTGCAGGATGAACGGCGCCTCGTCGTCGATCTCGACGAGCTCCGTCAGCCCCTCCTGCTCCGCCTTCACGTCGATATAGGGGTAGCGCGAGTTCCGGAACACCCGGAACAGCCGGTCGACGCGCACGTCGAGGCTCGACGGCTGCATCAGCGACGGGTCGTACGGGTCGATGCCGATACGGCCGGCCGCGATCAGGCGCCGGATGGCACTGTCGGAGAGAACCATCGCACCGATCCTAACGCCCGCCGGGACCGTCCGAAGGCCCTGAATGCGCTACGCTCCCTGGCCCGGTGTCGATGCTCTACGGACCGATGGATCCGAACGAGCGCTTCCGCGCTCGACGGAACCAGATACGTCGAACGAAGCGACGTCGGCGCGCCGCGGTCCTGGCCCTCCTGCTCGCAATCGTGATCGCCGTCGCGATGGGGGCGCAGCTGATCGGCGGCGACCCGAAGCCCTCCGCCCCCAAGCAGGCTCCCGCCGCGGCGGCGCTCCCCGACCCGGTGGTGACGGTGAGCCGTCCCCGGCCGCTGCCGGTCGAGATCCGCGGCGTTCACGTCACCGGCGCCCTGGCGTCCCTGCCCGGGAAGTTCAAGGAGTACGTCGGCTACACGCGTTATGGGCTCAACACGATCGAGCTCGACGTCAAGGACGAGGGCGGCGAGATCGGGTTCGTGCCCGCAGGCGTGCCGCTCGCCTCCCGCGTGGGGGCGACGCGGCCGTACTACGACCCGCGCGAGCTGGCGCGCCTCGCGCACAAGCGCGGCATCTACCTGATCGGGCGCGTCGTCACCTTCCAGGACCCGCAGCTCGCAAGTGGACGCCCCGACCTGGCGGTGCGACGTCCCGACGGCTCGGTCTGGACGACGAATGCCGGTCTCGGCTGGGTGAACCCCTACGACCGGCGGGTCTGGGACTACGCGGTTTCGGTAGCCGCCGCCGCAGCAAAGGCCGGCTTCGACGAGATCTTGTTCGACTACGTGCGCTTCCCCTCCGACGGTGACATCGCGAGCGCGGTGTATCCCGGCAAGACGACCGTGCCGCGCGGGCGTCTCATCGCCGATTTCGTCGGCTATGCGAAGAAGCGCCTGCAACCACTCGGCGTACGTGTCTCCACGGCCCTGTTCGGCCTGTCCGCGACGCGTGACCTCGGCATCGGCCAGATCCCCCGCTACATCTCCAAGCACGCCGACGCGATCATGCCGATGTCCTACCCGGCCCTCTACGGCGGCGGCGAGCTCGGCATCCAGACCCCGAGCGCCCAGCCGGGCGAGACCGTGTTCCGGGCGCTCTCCGACTTCCGCAGGCAGATGAAGGGGTCGCGGGCGCAGATCGTGCCCTGGGTGCAGGACTGGAACTACGACACCGAGCAGGTGCTGGCCCAGATCGACGCGGCCCGGCTGCAGGGCGCCAAGGGCTTCCTGCTCTGGAACGCCAACGGGCTCTACACCGTGCGGGCGCTGGCGCCGGCCGACGGCGCCTGACCGCGGTTCACGGCGCGAGGCGGCGGCGGCTCCACCCTTGTCCGGCGCGCTCGTAGCGCACGCGGTCGTGCAGGCGGTTCGGCTGCCCCTGCCAGAACTCGATCGCGTTCGGGACGACCCGGTAGCCGCCCCAGAACGGCGGTAGCGGCACGTCCTCCACGCCGGCGAAGCGCTCCTCCACCTCCGCATACCGCCGCTGCAGCTCGGCTCGGGAGTCGAGCGGCCGGGACTGCGGGGACGCCCATGCCCCGAAGCGGCTGCCGCGCGGCCGGGTGCGGAAGTAGGCGGACGACTCGTCGTCCGGGAGGCGCTCCACCCCGCCCTCGACGCGCACCTGCCGGGCCTGCGCCCCCCAGTGCAGCACGAGCGCGGCCCGCGGGTTCGCGTCCAGCTCCCCCGCCTTGCGACTCTCGCGGTTCGTGAAGAAGACGAAGCCGCGCCTGTCGTGGCCTTTCAGCAGCACCATCCGCACGGACGGAACCGCCTCCGGGGTAGCCGTCGCGAGCGCCATCTGTTGCGGCGTCGCCACCCCTCCGGTCTCCGCCTCCGCGAACCAGGCGTCGAACTGCGCGTGGGGGTCGGGATCCAGCTCCTCCACGTCCACGAGCCGAGCCTACCGGCGACGCGCTCCGGTACGCTCCGCCTCGTGGCTGCCACGAAGACGATAGACATCCGGACGGAGATCCCGGGCCCGCGCTCCCGCGAGATCATGGCGCGCGCCGAGCATGCGATCGCGAAGCCGCTGCAGGTGTACCTGCCGATCTTCGCCGCCAGGGCGCTGAACGCGACGATCACGGACGTCGACGGCAACACGTTCGTCGACTTCGCAGGCGGCGTCGGCGTCGTCAACGTCGGCCATTGCCACCCTCGCGTCGTCGAGGTGATCCAGGAGCAGGCGGCGCGGTTCGTTCATACGGACTTCACGGTGGTGCCGTACGAGTCGTACGTCGCGGTGGCCGAGCGGCTCGGAGCGCTCGCACCGATCGCGGGGCCGACCCGCGCCGGGTTCTTCAACTCGGGCGCCGAGGCGGTCGAGAACGCCGTCAAGATCGCACGGCTCCATACGGGCAGGCCGGCGGTGATCGCGTTCGAAGCGGGCTTCCACGGCCGCACGCTGCTCGCAATGACGATGACCTCGAAGGTGCACCCGTACAAGACAGGGATGGGGCCGTTCGCCCCGGAGGTGTACCGGGCGCCGTTCCCGAACGCATACCGTGGCCCCTCCGCCGCCGAAGCGCTCGCCGAGCTCGACCGCATGTTCCACACGCACGTGTCGCCCGAGCACGTCGCTGCGCTCGTGTTCGAGCCCCAGCTCGGCGAGGGCGGGTTCGTGCCGGCGCCCCTCGAGTTCGTGGCAGGGCTTCGCGCCATCTGCGACCGTCACGGCATCGTCATGGTCGCCGACGAGGTGCAGACCGGGTTCGGTCGCACGGGCCGCATGTTCGCGATGGAGCACTACGGCATCGAGCCGGACCTGATCGTCGTCGCCAAGTCGATCGCCGCCGGGCTGCCTCTCTCGGGTGTGATCGGCAGGGCCGAGATCATGGACTCCCCGCACATGGGCGCGATCGGCGGCACCTACATCGGCAACCCGGTCGCCCTCGCCGCCGCCCTCGCCGTGCTCGACGTGTTCGCCGAGGAGGATCTGGTGGCGCGCGCCCAGCTCGTCGGCGACCAGATCCGGGAGCGCATGCTCTCCTGGCAGGAGCGCTGGCCCGCCATCGGCGACGTGCGCGGCCTCGGCGCCATGCTTGCGATCGAGCTCGTCCACGATCCCCTCACGAAGGAGCCGGGGCCCGAGCTCGCGGCGGCCGTGATCAAGGCGGCGCTCCAGCGCGGGCTGATCCTGCTCAAGGCCGGTGTCTCCGGCAACTGCATCCGCGTGTTGTGCCCGCTCACGATCGAGGACGCCGTCCTCGACGAGGGGCTTGCCGCGTGGGAAGACGCGCTCGCAGCGGTACTCGCCGAGTAAGAGAGAGAACAGCAAGGAGGGTGTCTCCCCTGCTCTTTCGGGAGACACCCCCTTTCCCTTTCCCTTTCCCCTTTCCTTTTCCGTTTCAGCCCGCCTGCAGCTTCGGCCCAGTCAGTATGCGAGCGCGCGGCGCCGTTCGTGGCGCTCGAGCGCGAGGGCGATCAGCCGGTCGAGCAGCTCCGCGTACCCGATCCCGCTTGCCTCGAACAGCTTCGCGTAGACGCTCGTGGAGGTGAACCCCG
>DAIOGR010000112.1:0-6899 GCA_036745155.1 Gaiella sp. | reverse complement strand
GACGTGGACCTTCGCGTCGGCCCAGTCGACGAGCTCGCCGTTCATCCAGATCTTCGCGGTCTCCTGCATCAGTGTGCTCCTTGTTCGGAATGCAAGGTGTCTGCCGAGAAGGCAAGGGAGACACCCGCATGCTGTTCTCGCTGAGTGTCCACTGATTATGCGGATTCCTGCACGACGTCCACGGCGTCACCGCGCGTGAGCCGCACCAGCTCGAGTGGCGCCAGAGCGGCCATGTGCCGGTCCGAGCCCGCGCCCACCCAGAGGAGAGGGGCCGAGAGCAGCGTCCGCTCGATCAGCACCCGCTGCACCCCGGGAAGCGGGAACGGTGCCACGGCGCCGGGTGGGAACCCCGTTGCGGCGACGACCTCGTCCGGCGTCGCGATCCGCACCTTCGCGGCGCCCATGAGCACTGCGACCTTGGCGGTGTCGCCGCGTCTGTCGCCCGGGATGAGCACCACGGCGGCAATCCCGTCGCAGATCAGCACGATCGACTTCACGATCTGGTCGAGGCTGCAGCCGATCGCCCCCGCCGCGGCCTTGGCCGTCGGCGTCTCCTCGTCGAACTGCTCGAGCCGGGCCTCCGCGCCCGCCTCGCGCAGGAAGGCGGCGACGCGCTCCACAGGCTCCGGCCAGACGGGCTCCATCACGGGAGGCTACCCGGCGCCGAGCCGCACGTTGAGGCCGGGCACGCCGGTGCCGCCGGTCACTCAGTACACGAACGGAAGCAGGCGCCACCGCACCCGGCTGCAGTAGGCGCCGTACGCGGGATAGCGGGCGGCCAGGTGCCGCTCCTCGACCCGTGCCTTCAGCGCCCACAGCACCGTGAGCACAGCGGTGAGCGCGAGCGCCCACACCCCGGTCCAGAGCGAGAAGCCCGTCAGGACGAGGATGCCGCCGGTGTAGATGGGATGCCGCACGACGCCGTAGCCACCGTGCTCGACGAGCGTCCCCGCAGCCGAGGGCAGCGGGAACGGGGTCAGCGAGCGACCGAGCGCGCGAGCGGCGCGCACCGCGAGGGCGCCGCCGGCGAGGACGAGCGCGGCGCCGGCGACCCGGAGGAGCGAGCGTGCTGCACCGTCCGTCCAGCCGGGCCCGACGACGCCTGCCACGACGACGAGCGCCAGCAGCACGAACTGCGCGACGACCCAGCCGGCTCCCCGCCGCTCGCTCATCCGAGCCGGATGAACCTGGCGTCGCCGAAGCCGACGTTGTGCATCTGCTCGATCAGCTCGTCCGAGGGCGGGTCGTCCACCGAGAGCGCCATCAGCACCTGCTGGCCGTCGTGGGTCCGCGAGACCGCCATGTTCGCGATGTTGAAGCCGCTCTCGCCGAACATGGTGCCGACGCGGCCGATCACGCCGGGGACGTCGTCGTAGCGGAAGAAGACCATGTCGGGTGCCAGCTCGATGTCGATCCCGAAGCCGAAGGCGCTGGCGAGGAAGAGGCGCGGCTCGGGGCCGATCGTCGTGCCCGACACCTCGACCTCGTCTCCCCCCTCCGGCGTGACGCGCACCTCCACGACGTTCATGTAGTCGCGCGAGGCGCGAAAGCGCTCCTCCGACACCGTGATCCCGCGCTCGGCGGCGATCGCGGGGGCGTTCACGTAGTTGACCGCCTGGTCGACGCGCCCCTCGAAGACGCCGTTCAGGGCTGCCATCGTGAGCAGTCGCGTGTCGTAATCCGACAGCGGCCCGTGGGCCGCGACCACGATCGTGTGGGGACGGCCGCCGGCGAGCTCGACGGCGAGCCGTCCGAGCTTCGCCGCGAGCGGCAGGAACGGTCCCAGCACCTCGAGCGCCGCCTTGTCGACGACGGGGATGTTGACGGCGTTCGGCACGAGGCCGCCGTCGAGCGCGGCCACCACCTGCTCCGCGATGATCATGCCCGCACGGTCCTGCGCCTCGTCGGTCGAAGCTGCCAGGTGAGGTGTCACGACGACCTCGTCGAGCTCGAGCAGCGGGCCGTCGTAGGGCTCCTTCGAGAAGACGTCGAGTGCAGCGCCCGCCAGCTTCCCCGAGCGGATCGCCTCGACGAGCGCCTGCTCGTCGATCAGGGGGCCGCGGGCCGCGTTGACGATCCGGGCGCCGTCACGCATCTTCGCGATCGTCTCGCGGTTGATCATCCCGCGCGTCTCGTCGGTGAGCGGCGAGTGCAGCGTGAGGAAGTCGGCCACCGCCAGCACTTCGTCGACGGTGGGCGCGTGGTCGACGCCGAGCTCGCGGAAGCGCTCGTCGGAGACGAACGGGTCGTACGCGACGACGCGCATGCCGAGGCCGACGGCGCGGCGCGCCACCTGCTGCCCGATGCGCCCGAACCCGAGAACGCCGAGCGTCTTGCCGTCGAGCTCGACCCCGCCCCACCGCGAGCGCTCCCAGCGGCCCTGCTTCAGAGCCGCGTGCGCCTGCGGGATGTTGCGGGCCAACGCGACGAGCAGGCCGACGGTCTGCTCGGCAGCGGAGACGACGGTCGATCCCGGCGCGTTGGCGACGATGATGCCACGGCGGGTGGCCGCCTCCACGTCGACGTTGTCGATGCCGACCCCCGCCCGACCGATCACCTTGAGCCGGTCCCCCTGCTCGATCAGCGCCGCGGTGAGCTTCGTGGCCGAACGGATCACGATCGCGTCGTACTTTCCGATGATCTCGTCGAGCGGCGACTCGGCGTCGACGTCGACGTCGAACCGGGAGCGCAGGAGCTCGATGCCGGCCTCCGCGATGCTCTCGCGTACGAGAACCCTCATCTCAGGCGGCGACGGTCGACTCGTACGCCTCGAGGGCAGCCGCCACGGCGGCGCCGCGCTCGACAGCGGCGCCCAGCCGGACGAGCTCCAGCTCGATGGCCGCGAGCGCCGTCGTGATGTCGAACACGTCGACGTACCCGATGTGACCGATACGGAAGAGCCTGTCGACGATGTCGCCGTGCCCGCCTGCGATCGTGATGCCGTAGCGGTCGCGCAGCGCGAGCCGCAGCGCTACCGCGTCGACGCCCTCCGGGGTGAGCAGCGCCGTGAGGACGGCGGCGCTGTCGTCATCGGGCGAGTAGAGGTCGAGGCCCATCGCCTTCGCGCCCGCCCGGCAGGCGCGGCCGAGTGCGACGTGACGGGCGAAGACGTGGTCGAGGCCCTCGGCGATGATCCGGCGGAGTGCGACGTTCAGCGCCACGATCGTCGACGTCGGCGGCGTGAAGGGGGTGCTGTCCTTCTCCTGCTGCTCTCGGGCACGCGCCCAGTCCCAGTAGAAGCGTGGCAGCGTCGCGTGCGCGGCCTTTCCGAGGGCGCGGTCGGAGACGGAGGCGAACGCGAGGCCGGGAGGCGTCATCAGCGCCTTCTGCGAGCCGGTCACGACGACGTCCGCGCCCCAGGCGTCGGTCTCGAGGGGGACGGCAGCGAGGCTCGAGATCGCATCGACCACCGAGATCGCGCCGGCGGCGTTGCAGGCCGCGAGCAGCGGCTCCAGGTCCGAGACCACGCCCGTCGAGGTCTCCGAGTGGACGAGGAGGGCCACGGCGGCTTCGCTCTCGCGCAGGGCGGCCGCCACGTCCTCGGCGCGGGGAGACTCGCCCCACGCGTAGGTGAGCGCGTGCACGTCGCATCCGAAGGCGGCTGCCAGCTTCTGCCAGCGCTCGCCGAAATTGCCGTGCGAGACGGCGAGCACCTTCTCGCCGGGCGAGAGCAGGTTCGCCACGGCGGACTCGAACGCACCCGTCCCGGACGACGCGAACACGAGCACCTCGTTCCGGGTGCGGTACACCTCCTTCAGGTGCGCCCGGGTCTCGGCGAACACCGCCTTGAAGTCGGGCGAGCGGTGGTGGATGACCGGCTCCGCCATGGCCGCCAGCACCTCGGGGGGCACGGGCGTCGGCCCGGGAGTCAGCAGGTAGCGCTTCGTGGCCATCGCTCAGAGCCTAGCTATACGGATTGAAGCGACACGCACAACCCCGCGCAGTCCCGTTCTCAACGATGCCTGTCGAAGCTCATCACCTGCTGGAACGTGGGTCGGTTCGTCCACCGCATCGTGTCGGGGAGGATGCCCGTGCTGAAGTCGATCCGCTCCCTGGTCGCGTCCGACCGCCAGCCGGCCGGATCGGCGCCCTGCTCCTGCTGGAGCTTCGCCGCAGCCTGGTCGAGCGCCGCCCACAGCGCGCCGCGGCAGGCGCCGAGGTCGCCGCCCCCGCAGTAGCGCGTGGAGAACGGCCCCTGCACCGGGCGCCCGAGCAGGGTGCGGAGATCCTTGTCGAGGTAGCCGTACCAGCCCTCGATGTACGAGGAGCCTCCGGGCCCCGCGGCGTCGTCGCGCGGCATCAGCTGCTCGAGACGGGTCGTCAGTGGGCCGAGCACCGGCGCCATCACGGCCTCCGTGAGGGGCCCCCAGGCGGCGTCGAGCACGGCCGCGCCCGGGTCGTCGATCTTGCCGTCGAGCGCGAGGTCGAGGCGGCTCCCCCCTGCCGTGAGCCAGGCGTCGACGAGCTTCGCGGCGGTGTCGGCCCGCGAGGTCGGTGCCGGTGCGCCCGCGAGCACAGCCCGGATCACGGGCCACACCTCGATCACCCGCAGATCCTGCGTGGCCGCCTCGTTCATGACGGAGACGACGCTCGCGAGCGTGTGCTTCCTCGACTTCGCGATCCCGGGCGCAAACAGGTCGACGCGTTGCACGGGGCCGTAGGAGAAGTTCGAGTCGGCGGCGCCGACGTTACGGGCCGGCTTGTTGTTCCAGTTCAGGATCACGCCGGAGGGCGGGTTGATCCCCTGTGCATGCTCGGCGGGGGTGAGGAAGCGCTGCCACTCGTAGGAGCCGGTGCCCACCGTGGGGAGCGCCGGGTCGGTGCCGGCGGCGCGCACGGGCAGGCGGCCGCTCGAGAACAGGGCGATGTCCCGGTCGTCCGCGTAGAACCAGTTGAATGAGAACTCGACCTGCGACATCGTCGTCAGGAAGGACGCCGCGGACGTGACCTTGCCGGTGTTGACGGCGTAGAACGCCTGGGCACTGAGGAGCTCGCGCCCGCGGGTGCTGCGCTGCGAGGCGATCGCGACGCGCGTGCCCTTCACCGTCGCGTACCCGACGACCGGCCCGTGGGCCGACTCGTAGAACGCGATCGGCTGATCCGGCTGGCCGTTCGCCTTCAGCACGCCGGCGGAGAAGCGTCGCATCGGCAGGCACTGGCCGCGGAAGAGGTAATGCCGGTCGTCGCCGTTGCAGAGCGTCTCCACGAAGAGGTCGATGTTGTCGGCCTGCGAGGAGGTGGCGCTCCAGGCGAAGTCGGGCCCCCGGCCGATCACGACGAAGGGCACGCCCGGGAACAGCGCCCCGCGGGCGGCGAAGCCGGCGCCCGCGAGCTCGATCTCGGCGAAGAACTGCGGGAAGAAGTAGCCGACCTGGGGGCCGGCGACGAAGAGCGGGTGTCCCGTGGCGGAGCGCTTGGCACCGACGAGGAGCGCGTTCGAGGCGAAGGCAGGCTGGAACGGCGGCGGCTCCGTGAACGACCCGTCGTCGAGGACGACGCTGCCGGGAGCAGCCTGGGAGGGCAGCTCCTGCGGGAAGCTGGCAGGCAGGGAGACGGGCGCCTCTGGGTCGTTCGCGCGCCGCAGGTCGGCGAACACGGCATCGCCCTTGGCGTCGCCGAGGCGTGCGCGCAGCGCCGCGAGGAACATGGAGCTCTGCGCTTCCCTGCCGCCGTTCGCGCCGAAGCGGGCTGCGATCAGCGCGGCCGACGCGATCACGTCGTTGGCGGTGAACGGCTGCGCGGGAATCCCCTTCGACGCGTAGTAGCCGTTCACGCCCGCCGCGTATGCGGTCACGAGGGCCGCCATGCGTCTGCCCACCGGCCCGCTGCGCCGCAGCGCGTCCATCTGGTTGGCGAGGAACGCCTCGGTCTCGAGGCTCGGCACGAAGGTCTTCCCGGAGAGCGCGAGCCGCAACGGGTCGAGGCCGGGCGCGTCGAGCGCCGCCACTCTGGCCGGCCCGCGGATCAGGTTCAACAGCAGGCCGCGGTCCTCGGCGGTCGCCCAGCCGGCGCCGTAGGCGACATCGGGCTCCGTCTTGCCGATCACGTGCGGGACGCCGTAGCGGTCGCGCTCGATCGTGACGCCCTTGCGCAGCCGCTCGACCTTCACCGGCTTGCCGCCGGCGCCGAGCGGCGCCCGCTTGAACCACCGCTGTATGTCCTTCCGTGTCACCTTGCCGCGCAGTGGTGTCAGGCCGTCGTAGAGCTTCGCCTGGTCGCGCGTGTTGCGGTCGAAGGTGAGCCCGCCGTTCTCACCGGGCGGGAGGACGGTCCACGCCTCGGCGGCGAAGTCGCGCGGGGCTGCCGCGCCGGATGCGCCGAGCACGCCGACGAGAGCCAGTGCGGCAACCGAGCCTCCGAGCGTGGCCCGCATCCTCATGCCGGGAGATTACAAGGGTCGGGCGTCGGCACGGCAAGCCGGTCGGGGCGGGGCACGCCCCGGCCCCTACCATGTGCCGCTGTGGATGCGCTGCTCGCCTTCGCCGCGACGCTCGTCTCGCTGCGCCTGGCAGCCGAGCTGCTGCGGCGGCACCGGGCGAGGCCGGCGGCGGAGCTTGTCGCCTGGGCCGGGTCGCTCGCGGCGTTCGCGCTCGGCTCGGGGGCGCTCGCCTGGGGCGCGGCGGCCGGCTGGGACGACCGCGCGTTCCGCGTCTACTACCTGTTCGGCGGGCTGCTCACGGCGGCGCTGCTCGGCGCGGGCTCGCTCCTGCGGGCCGGGAAGACGTGGGCGGCTCCGGTTGCGCTTCTGTACACGGGGCTTGCCGTCGGCGTCGCCGTCGCGATGCAGATCAGCGAGCCGGTCACGGGCGGCTCCATCCCGCGGGCGCAGGACCACCTGGAGCTGTTCCCGGCCCGTGTGCTCGCAATCGCCGGAAATGGGCTCGGCACGCTGGCCGCGG
>DAIOGR010000111.1:0-6923 GCA_036745155.1 Gaiella sp. | reverse complement strand
GCGTGCCGGCACGGGAGGCCACGGGGCGAGGCTCGGGGCAGGCGACGCCCTCTAGCGCTGTGGCTCCTCGTCTGGCGCCGCGGGCGGGCACCACGACGCGAAGCCCGGACGGCCGGGGGCGCGTCCGTCGAGGAACGCCGTGAGACCCTCGTGGCCCTCGGCGCTCGTGCGGCGCTCGGCGATCCGGCGCGCCGTCTCGGGCCCGTCCGGCCGGTCGAGCACCAGTCGCTTCGCGTGGCGTACGGCCCGCGGGCCTGCGGTGCGGAGCTCCGCCACGATTGCGGCCAGCACCGTTTCCGGCTCCCGCGTCAGCTCGTGCACGAGGCCGATCCGCTGCGCCGTCACCGCGTCGAAGCGCTCGCCGGTGACGAAGTAGCGGCGGGCGGCGCTCTCGCCGATCTTGCGCACCACGTACGGCGAGATCACGGCCGGGGTGATCCCCAGCTTCACCTCCGAGAACGCAAAGGCGGTGCGCTCGTGGGCGACCGCGACGTCCGCGACGGCCACGAGGCCTGCCCCACCGCCGAGCGCGTGACCGTGGACGACCGCGATCACGGGCGCCGGGCAGGTGTCGATCGCGTCGAGCATTCGCCGCAGCGCGTTGGCGTCGGCGACGTTCTCCTCGTAGGAGAGGTCGACCGAGGCGCGCATCCACTCCAGGTCTGCGCCGGCGCAGAAGCTCGGGCCGTCGCCGGCCAGCACGACCGCCCGGGCCTTGCCGACGTCCACGAAAGCTTCGGCGAGGCCAGAGATGAGTGCTGCGTCGAAGGCGTTGCGGGTCTCCGGCCGCGACAGCGTGATGCGGAGCACGTCCTCGTCCCGTTCGATGCGCAACGCAGCCACGGCCGGGAGTCTAGAGTCGCACCATGCTGGCAGGGACGCTCGCAGCCTCGGTGACCCCCTTCCGCGAGGGCGGGGCAGCGCTCGACGAGGACGCCTTCGGCCCTCTGCTCGACTTCTATGCCGAGGCGGGGCTGGACGGGGTGCTGGCCTTCGGGACGAACGGGGAGGGGGTGCTGTGCTCCGTCGAGGAGCGGCGGCGCGGGCTGAGGCTCTTCGTCCTCGCGGCCGCGGGACGTCTGCGGATCGCTGCCCACTGCGGCGCGCAGACCACGGCCGACACGGTCGCGCTCGCGGCGGACGCCGGAGAGGCGGGCGCGGACGCCGTCGCTGTCATCGGGCCGCCGTACTTCGTCCTGGACGAGCAGGCCCAGCTCGCCCATTTCGCGGCGGCAGCGGCGGCCTGCGCCCCACTGCCCTTCTACGTCTACGAGTTCGCACGTACGAGCGGGTATGCGGTGGCGCTCGACGTGCTGGCCCGCCTCCGCGAGCAGGCGCCGAACTTCGCAGGCATGAAGGTCAGCGACACCCCCTGGGAGGCCTTCGAGCCGTACACCGGTGTCGGCGTCGACGTGCTGGTCGGCCCCGAGGCGCTCATCTATCGCGGCCTCGAGGCGGGAGCGGTCGGCGCCGTCTCTGCGCTGGCCGCGGCGTTTCCCGGGGAGGTTGCAGCCGTCGTGCGCGAGCCCACGGCCGAGGGAGCGGCACGGCTCGGCGAGTTGCGCGCCGCCGTGGAGCGCTTCCCGCGCCAGGCCGCGATGAAGCGGATCACCGCGTTCAAGGGCGTCCCCGTCCTCTCGGACGTGCGGGCTCCGTTGCGCGACCTCTCGCCGGCCGAGTCGCTCGAGCTCGCCCAATGGCTCGCATCGTCATAGCCGGCGCCGGCGTCGTCGGCGCCTCGATCGCGTACCACCTGGCGGTGCGGGGCGCCCAGGGCGTCACGCTTGCGGATGTCGGCGACATTGCCGGCGGCGCCTCCGGCAAGGCGCTCGGCGGGGTGCGTCAGCAGTTCTCGTCGGCACCGGAAGTTCGCCTCGCGCGCGAGAGCGTCTCGTTCTTCAACACCCTCGGCCCCGAGCTCTTCGAGCCCGTCGGCTACCTCTTCCTCGCCACGTCGGAGGAGGGGCTGGCCGAGCTCGAGGAGCGCCGCAGCGTTCAGCTGGAGCTCGGCGTTCCCGTCGAGCGCTTCGATGCCGCCCGCGTGCTCGGCCTCGCGGTCGACGACGTGCTCGGCGCCGTCTTCTGTGCCGAGGACGGCATCGCCGACCCCGCCGGCATCACGCACGAGCTCGTCCGCCGTGCGGCCGCGCGCGGGGTGGAGGTGCTCGAGCACGTGGACGCCCTCGAGCTCGACGCCGACACGCTCGTGCTCGCCGCAGGTGCCGCGTCGGCCGCGCTGGGCTCGAAGCTCGGCGTCGACCTGCCGGTGCGCCCGCTCGTGCGCCAGCTCGTCGAGACAGCCGCGGTGCCCGGCATCACGCGTGACCTGCCCCTGACGATCGAGTCGGAATCCGGCTTCCACTTCCGTCGGCGCGGCCGGGCCCTGGTGCTCGCGATGCCCGAGGCCGTGCCGCGCTGGGGCTCGCAGGAGGTGGTCGACGGCGCGCTCGTGGGCGACTGGATGGGCCGCATTGCGAGGCGCTACCCGCCGGCGTCGGGCCTGGCCGTGGCACGGGCCTGGGCGGGCCTCTACGACATGACGCCCGACGCACATCCCTTGCTGGGTCACGTCGGTGACGGCCTCTACGCCGCGTGCGGGTTCTCCGGGCACGGGTTCATGCAGTCGCCGGCGGTGGGCCGGATCGTCGCCGACGAGCTGCTCGACGGCGGCACGGACTTCGACCTGACCCCGTACCGGCTGGAGCGCTTCGCGACCGGCGCCGTGTTCCCGGAGACGGCGATCCTCTAGCGGGACCGGCCCCTAGGAACCGCCGCAGGCAGAGCCGTCCACGTCGCCGACGCTCGGCAGCCTGCCGAGCAGTGACGAGAGCTGTGCGAGCTCGACGGGGGAGAGGTGCCGGCCGATCAGCTCGCGGCAGGTGCGGTCGTTCGTCTCGACGGCGGCTGCGAAGAGCTCGCGCCCTGCCTCCGTGAGCACCGCGTACGACACACGCGCGTCCGACGGGCACGACGCCTTCTCGACCAGGCCGGCGCTCGTGAGCCCGTCGAGCAGGCGCGTCACGCCGGACGGCGTGAGCGCGAGCCGGTCGGCCAGGTCGACGCGGCGCAGGCGGGCGTCCGCCTCACGCGAGAGGTGCAGGAGCGTCTCGAAGTCGTGGATCGTGAGCCCGTGCTCGGCGACCAGGCGGGCCTCGAGCTCTCGCGTGAGGGTGCCGTGGGCGCGCAGCAACCGGGCGAACACCGTCACCTCGGGAGAAACTTGTGGGATCAATACTTGACGAGTCAAAGGAAGGACGCTAAGATCGTTGCGTACTCAAATAGTACCGACTTCGAAAGGATCTGCAAATGAGCATTCTCCAGGAGCAGCGGACAGACCTTCCCGCCGGCACGTGGAAGGTGGACGCGGTGCACTCCTCCGTCGGGTTCTCCGTCAAGCACATGGTCGTCGCCAACTTCCGCGGCGGCTTCGGCACCTTCGACGTCACGCTCGACGCCGAAGGGCTGAGGGGGACCGTCGACGTCGCCACAATCGACGTGTCGGAGCCGAACCTGAACGGCCACCTGCTCTCTCCCGACTTCTTCGACGCAGAGCGCCATCCGCAGCTCGCCTTCCGCTCTACGGCCGTCCGCGTCGACGGCGGCACGCTGGACATCGACGGAGAGTTGACGATCAAGGGTGTAACTCGTCCGGTCGCGATCACGGGCACGATCACCGGCCCCGCCACCCACGCCTTCGACGGCAGCGAGCGGATCGGGCTCGAGCTCGAGACCGTGGTCGACCGCACGGCCTTCGGCCTGGACTGGAACGCGCCTCTGCCGAGCGGTGGGTTCGCCGTCGCCAACGACGTCAAGCTGAAGGCCGAGCTGGAGCTCGCCCTGCAGCCGGAGGCGTAGGTGCGCGTGCTCGGCATCGCCGGCAGCCTGCGCAGTGGCTCACACAACCGTGAGCTGCTGCGCCTGGCGGCCGCGACGCTTCCCGACGGCGTCGAGCTCGAGACGTGGGAGGGGCTGCGCGACCTCCCGGCCTTCGACGAGGACGACGAGGAGACGGCACCCGCGGCCGTCGCGCGGCTGCGTGCCGCGATCGGCGCCGCCGACGCGGTGCTGCTCGCGGTGCCCGAGTACAACGGCTCCATCCCGGGTGCGCTCAAGAACGCGCTCGACTGGGCCTCGCGGCCCGCCGGGGCCGGTGCGTTTCGGGGCAAGCCGGTAGCGGTGATCGGCGCGAGCACCGGCTCCTTCGGCGGCGTCTGGGCACAGGCCGAGGCACGCAAGGTACTCGGGCTGATGGGGGCCCGTGTCGTCGGGGACGAGCTGTCCGTCGGCAAGGCGCAGGATCGTCTCGCCGAGCCCGACGAGGAGTTGCTCGCCCGGCTGCGCGCTACGGTCGAAGCGCTGGCCGCCGAGACGGGCGAACGCGAGGCGGTCGCCGCCTAGGGGCCGTCAGGGTGGGCTTTACTCCTCAGGCACCCACGGTTCGTAGACGCCGCCCGGGACGCCGCCGACGCAGATGAAGGACATCCCGTCCGGCCCCGCCTCCGGGTGTCGTTTCGCGTCCGGCGAGACGAGGACGTACCGTCCGGGGCGCAGCTCGACCGCGTCGCCGTCGATCGTGAGCGTGCCGCCGCCCGAGATGCAGTAGTACACCTCTTCCTGCCCGGACTTCAGCTCGTCGTGCTCGGGCCCGACCTTGCCGGGCGGGAAGTCGATCTGGTTGATGCCGAAGCCCGAGCCTCCGAGCTCGTGGCGGATCATGCGGAACGTTCCCCACGTGAGCTTCACGTCCTCTGCATCGAGCGCCTTGTACGCCATCGCCGCCTCCTCGAAGTGGATGTCGCGCTACAGATTGACGCGCCGGAGGGCCGCCGTCTACATGCGGAAGATGCCGAAGGTCGTTTCCGGCACGGGAGCATTGGCGGCGGCGGCGAGGCCCAGCGCGAGCACGTTGCGGGTGTCGAGCGGGTCGATGATGCCGTCGTCCCAGAGGCGGGCGGTCGAGGTATAGGGGCTGCCCTCGCGCGCGTAGGTCTCGCGGATCGTGTCGGGATCCGTGTCCCCGACCATGCTGAGGACGATCGCCGCCTGCTCGCCGCCCATGACGGAGATGCGCGCGTTGGGCCACATCCAGAGCTGCCGGGGGCCGTACGCACGGCCGCACATGGCGTAGTTGCCGGCACCGAAGCTGCCGCCCGTGACGACGGTGAACTTGGGCACGTCGGCGCAGGCGACGGCCGTGACGAGCTTGGCGCCGTCGCGAGCGATCCCGGCCTCCTCGTACTCCTTGCCGACCATGAAGCCGGTGATGTTCTGCAGGAACACGAGGGGGATGCGGCGCTTGCAGGCGAGCTCGATGAAGTGCGCCCCTTTCTGGGCCGACTCGGCGAAGAGGATGCCCCGGTTGGCGAGGATGCCGACGGGGTAGCCCTCGATGTGCGCGAACCCGCAGACGAGGGTATCGCCGTAGAGCTGCTTGAACTCCGCGAAGCGGGAACCGTCGACGATGCGGGCGATCACCTCCAGCGGGTCGAGCTCGTGACGGAAGTCCTCGGGGATGAGCCCGTAGAGGTCGGCCGGGTCGACGGCGGGCGGCGCCGGCACCGCGAGCTGCCAGGGGCAGGGGGACGGGTCGCCGAGGTGCCGGACGATCTGTCGCGCCAGCGCGAGCGCGTGCGCGTCAGAGGTCGCGTAGTGGTCGGCCACGCCCGAGTGGCGTGTGTGCACGTCGGCGCCGCCGAGCTCCTCCGCCGTCACGTCCTGGCCGGTCGCGGCCTTCACGAGCGGTGGGCCGCCGATGAAGATCGTGCCCGTGCCCGCGACGATCACGGTCTCGTCGCACATGGCCGGCACGTACGCGCCTCCCGCCGTGCACGATCCCATCACGACTGCGATCTGCGCGATCCCGCGGGCCGACATGCGGGCCTGGTTGTAGAAGATGCGGCCGAAGTGCTCGCGGTCGGGGAACACCTCCGCCTGCAAGGGGAGGAAGGCGCCGCCCGAGTCGACGAGGTAGAGGCACGGCAACCGGTTCTGCTCGGCCACCTCCTGTGCGCGCAGGTGCTTCTTCACGGTGAGCGGGTAGTACGAGCCGCCCTTGACGGTGGCGTCGTTGGCGACGATCACGCAGTGCCGGCCCTCCACGACGCCGATGCCCGTCACGATCCCGGCCGACGGCGCCTCACCGCCGTACAGCTCCCAGGCTGCGAGGGCGTTGAGCTCGAGGAACGCGCTGCCCGGATCGACGAGCAGGTCGATCCGCTCTCGCGCCGGCAGCTTGCCGCGCGAGCGATGCCGCTCCATCGACGCCGCGCCGCCGCCCTGGGCGACGGACGCCGTCCGCTCCCGCAGCTCGGCGACGAGCGCCTGCATGTGCTCGCGGCGTCGTGCGAACGCCGAGTCGGGCTCGACTCTGCTCGAGAGCGTGGTCATGGAGCCGAGCCTATCGCGGCCCGGGGCGGTCGTCAGCTACGACGTGCGCGCAGCCGTGCCGTGCGCTCCACGCAGGCGGGGCAGCACGGGTGCAGGTCGCCGTGGCCGTCGGTGAAGTAGCGCCAGCCCTCCTGCTCGGCTTCGCGCTCGTCGTCCACCGTCGCTTCGCAGATGGCGCACCGCTCGAACCACGGGAGCAGGCGCAGGGCAGCGGCGCATTGGAGGCAGTAGCTGCCTGAGAGCTCGTCGCCGGGCTCGCCCACCAACCACCCGAGCTCCGTCATCCTGCAGTCCTCGGCATCGCGGCCGCAGCAGTCGCAGCTTTCCGGCTGGGTGCTCCCGTCGTCGTAATCCCCCGTCACGTTCTGAGCGTAATCGGGTGACACGGGATAACCAGTACGAGTGATGAAAATCCCTCGAAAGGGCCAGAGCCCGGCCCGCGGAATCACCCTACGGCGATGCCTACCTGTGCAAAGGTGCGGGCGGGGCCGCGACGAGAGGGGGGAGCACTCCCTGGGGTGCGGCTCCGCCGCACC
>DAIOGR010000110.1:0-6936 GCA_036745155.1 Gaiella sp. | reverse complement strand
TCTACTCGACCTACTCGGGATCGCGATTCGTGCTTGCCGGCACCCCCTCCGGCATTTCTCTGGCCCGCGAAGGCGGTGCCCACCAGTCGCTCTCCACGCCCGGAATCGGGATCGAGACCCCGGGACTGACCTACGCCGAGCCGTGCTTCGCACGCGAGCTCGAATGGCTGCTGCTCGACGCCCTCAACCGGATGCAGGCACCCGAGGGCGAGGCGCTCTACCTTCGGCTCTCGACGACCCCGATCGACCAGGCGCCGTTCGCGAGAGCCGCCGCACGGGTCGGCGAGGAGCAACTGCGGGCGGACGTCGTCGCAGGCGGCTTCCGCCTCCGCGAGCCGGGGGTGAGCGAGGACCGCGTCATCCTCGCCGCCTGCGGCGCCATCGTGCCCCAGGCGCTGGCCGCTGCCGAGCTGCTCGCCGACGAGGAGGGCGTCGAGGCGACGGTGCTCTGCCTCTCCTCCCCCGATAGGCTGTACCACGACTGGCAGGCACGACGCGCGGCGCCCCTGCACGGCGGCACCGCTGCGCCGTCCCACCTGGAGGGTCTCGTGGCGCCGGAGGAACGGGGCCTACCCGTCGTCACCGTGATCGACGGCGCGAGCCACGCGCTGTCTTTCGTCGGCAGTGCCCTCGGCGTCCGCTCGGTGCCTCTCGGCGTCGACCGCTTCGGCCAGACGGGCAGCCAACCCGAGCTCTACGCCGAGTACGCGATCGACGCCGCCTCGATCGTCACGGCTGCGCTGATCGCACTCGAACCCTGACGACATCCGACGATGCGGGACGGCGCGGCCCCGCCCGACCCTCTCGTCGCGGCGCACGCCCTGGGGCGACCCGCCTTCGGACGGCAGGCTCTGTTTCTAATGCGGCGTCTCGTAACGTTGCACCGGGAACCCCGGGCGCGCGAAGCGCGCCCCTTCAGGATCACGCTGGCCGGCTGCGCAGCAGCCGGCCAGCGTGCAACAAGCATCGGGTGTGGCGTCTCACAACGTACGATTCGGCTCGAACGTTGTGAGACGCCGCACTAGACGGCCAAGCGGCCGGCGGCCGCGTCGAGCAGCTCGACGATCGCCTGGTGGTCGTACACGCATCCACCCCAGAGCCCGCCGCTCGCCGACTGCAGCCGCGCCCAGACGGCCGTGTCCGCGGGCAGGCCGGGGTCGGGCGCGACGTCGTCGCGCAACGGCCGCCGCTCGAGCTCGGCCGCCGCCTCTGCCGCCGTCCACTGCTCGCCACCATGGCCGACGAGGTCGATCGAGGCGACGAGCTGCTCTCGATCGACGATCACGCGGATCAGGTCACCGTCCCGGAGACGGCCGATCGGCCCGCCGTCGAGCGCCTCCGGGCTGACGTGCCCGATACACGCTCCCGTGGAGACCCCGGAGAAGCGCGCATCCGTGATCAGCGCCACGTGCCGCCCGAAGGGGAGGAACTTGAGCGCGGAGGTCACCTGGTAGGTCTCCTCCATCCCCGAGCCGAGCGGGCCGCGGCCCGCCAGCACGATCACCTGGCCAGGCTCGATCGGCGCTCCCGCCGTGCCCTTGATCGCGGCGATCACGTCGCGTTCGCTAACGAAGACGCGGGCGGGGCCGGTCAGCCGGTAGACGCCGTCGTCGTCGAGCGCACGAGGGTCGATGGCCGTGCTCTTGATCACGCTGCCGCCGGGGGCGAGGTTGCCCTCCGGGAAGCACACGGTCGACGTCATGCCCTTGGCGCGAGCCCGGTCGGGCGGCGAGATCACGTCGTCCGGGTCGACGCCGTCGGCCTCGAGGAGCCGCGCCCGCAGGCGCGCCCGCCGCTCGCTGCCCTCCCACTCGTCGAGCACGTCGTCCCAGGTGCGGCCCGTGATCGTCAGCGCTCCCCGGTGGAGCAGGCCCAGGCGACGGAGGTGCAGCATCACCTCGGGCACACCGCCCGCCAGGAAGACACGCACTGTCACATGGTTCGCCGGCCCGTTGGGCAACGCGTCGACGAGCCGGGGGACGGCACGGTTGACCCTGCGCCAGTCCTCTACGGTGGGCCGGCGCAGGCCCGCCGCGTGGGCGATCGCGGGAATGTGGAGAAGGAGGTTCGTCGATCCTCCGAAGGCGGCGTGGACGAGCATCGCGTTCTCGATCGCGTCGTCCGTCAGCACGGTGTCCAGCGTTCGCCCGTCCTGCCACTGGTCGTGAACGGCGGCGGCGGTGCGGCGGGCGACATCGAGCCAGATCGGCTGCCCCGAGGGGGCGAGCGCGGCATGCGGGACGGTCAGGCCGAGCGCCTCGGCGACGACCTGCGAGGTCGCGGCGGTGCCGAGGAACTGACAGCCACCGCCCGGCGTCGCGCAGGCCCGGCAACCCAGATCGGCGGCCTCCTCCAAGGTGACGAGCTGGTGCGCAAAACGGGCCCCGAGCGTCTGCACGGCGCCCGCGTCCTCGCCTCTTCGCGGCGGCAGGGTCACGCCGCCCGGAACGACCGCGCCGGCAAGCTCCCGGAACGAGGCGACCGCCATCAGCATCGCCGGCAGGCCCTTGTCGCAGGTTCCGACGCCGATCACGCCACGGCGGTTCGGCAGGCTGCGGACGAGCCGGCGCAAGACGAGTGCCGCATCGTTCCGGTAGGGCAACGAGTCGAACATCCCCGGCGTCCCCTGTGTCCGGCCGTCGCACGGATCCGACACGTGAGCGGCGAAGGGCAACCCGCCCAAACGGTCGAGCTCGATCGCCGCCTCGCGCACGAGCAGCCCGACCTCCCAGTGACCCGTGTGGTACCCGAGCGCTACAGGAGTTCCATCGTCGGCGCGCACGCCGCCCAGCGTGGACAGGATCAGGAACTGATCGCGGCCGACCTTCGAGGCCTCCCAGCCCATGCCGGCGTTCTGGGACAGCCCGAACACGTCGCCGGAAGGGCTGTCCTTGAGCAGCGCGTCGGTCAGCGGCAGGGCCCCTGCGGGCCCCGCCGCCGAGGTCTCGACATGGAAGAGGTCGGGGTCGTCCATGGTCGGTGGCACCGCCGGCCGCTCAGTTGTAGCGACCGTACTCCCGCGCGGTCTCGCACATGAGCTCGATCAGCCCCGGCTTGGCGTCGAAGATCTGGCCGGTCGACCGCAGCACGTACCCGCCTCCCGCCATCGCCGCGTCCAGGCAGCGGCGCACCTCCGCCTGGACGGCTGCGGCATCGGCCTCGTGCAGGAGGTGCTCGTTGAAGCCCCCGAAGAGGCACACGCGATCGCCGATGCGGCGCTTCGCGTCGGCGAGATCGACGTCGCCCGAGGAACGGTCGGAGGTGAGCGTCTCGACTGCATCGGGGCCGGTGTCGGCGATGTCCTCGAGCAGGAGCGTGGCCCGGCCACAGTTGTGGAAGCTGACCAGGTAGCCGGCGGCGTGAGCGGCCTCGACGCACTCGGCCTCGTACGGCTTCATGAACTCGACGAAGTGGTCTCGCGCCACCCCGACGCCCGTCCACGTCTCGTTCATCGAGATCGAGTGGATGCCGGTCTCGCCGAGACGGCGGTAGAAACCCTTGAGCCAGTCGGTGCACACGCGCATGAGGTCGTGGACGAAGGCGGGTCGGTCGTAGATGTCCATGGACAGGTCGACGAGACCGCGGATCTCGGCCGCCATGTCCCAGGGGCCGATCACATGGTGCAGCCACCACGCCTCGTCGCCCACCTTCTCGGCCATGCCGGTCAGCACCGACATGTCGTAGAGGTCCGCGGACGGGAAGTGCCTGAGCGCTGGCAGCTTCGTCTCGGGCTCGTCGCCCTTGAGCAGGAAGTCGTGGCACGAGGTGCCGAAGCCGTCCTCGGTGCGGTACGAGTAGTCGAGATCCCCGTCGGGGGTGCGGATGCGGTGCGAGTGCTCACGCCAGCCGTCGCCCTGGCCGGAGACCTCGAACGTCTCGACCCAGGTGTCGGTCTCGAAGGGCCGCGGGAAGAGCATGCGCGGCCAGATCTCGTGCTCGCCGATGTGCTGGCTGTAGGTCGTGATCATCGGGTCGAGCCCGAGGTCTTGCTGCATCTTCACGATCGAGCCCATCGGGTCGTCGATCCACCAGTGCAGCATGTCCATCGTCGTCTTGTCCGGCGGCCTGAGCTTCTTGATCAGCGGGAGGCCGAGCCAGCAGTGGACGGGCACCCGGTCCGGCGTACCTCGCTGGAAGGCGATGCGTGTGCGCTCGGCAGTCTTCACGGTCGTTCTCCTTTTCCTTGGGGAGGATGCTCCGGCCGGCGGGCCGCGGGGGGTCGCCGGGTGGTGCTCCGGTCAGTCACCGAGGATCGGCTCCCCGCGACGGCCGGCTTCGATCCGCAACAGGGCCATCATCTCCGAGATGATGCCCGCGGCTTCGTCGGCGTCCTGCCGCTCGACCGCGTCGACGAGCCGCGCGTGCGACTCGGTCAGCGCATCCATCCGGTTCTCCGTCGCCGCCGCCCGCGTGAAGAGCCCGATCATCTCCCGCACGAGCTCGTGCAGCGCGGAGAGCGTTCCCGCCAGCAGGTGGTTCCGGGCCGCGTCGGACAGGGCGACGTGCAGCGCGAAGTCGAACTCCGAGAACGCCTCCGGCTCGTCGCGGCAATCTCGCATCCCCGCCAGTGAGGCATGGAGCCGCTCGAGGTCGGCCTCCGTCCGTCGAAGTGCCGCAAGCCGCACGATGGCACGCTCGATCACCTCCCGCGCCTCGATCGCCTCCGCGAGCCCCTCAACGCCGGCCGGCTCGTGCACCCAGGCGAGAAACCCGGGTGCTGCTGCCGCAGGGCCGGCGGCGACGACGCTCGCGCCCGACCGGCCGCTGACGAGGCCGGCGGAGACGAGCAGGGCGACCGCCTCACCGATCACGACCGTCGTGACGCCGTACTCGGTCGCCAACTCAGCAGGCTGCGGCAGGCGGGAACCACTTGGATAGGTGCCGTCGACGATCAGCTGGTGCAGGCGTCCGGCGACGCGCTCGGGGAGCGTCCCGCTCGCCAGCAGCCCGGGAGACAACTCAGCTAGTCCCATAAGTCGGCACCTGAATGGGATGTTATCCCATAGGACAGACGCTGTCACTTGACGTCTCTCCAGGCTGGTGCCATGATACGGTACCGATGACCAGAGTTGAAGACGGAGCCCAGTCGATCGACCGTGCCGCGAGAATCCTCGTTCGCCTCGTCGAGAGCGACGAGGTGGTGACGCTGTCAGGTGTCATGGAGGACACGCAGCTGCCGAAATCGACCGCGGCCCGCCTGCTGCGCGCTCTCGAGCGGAACGGGCTGGCGCAACGTCGGCCCGGCGGCGGCTTCCGTCCCGGGCCGGTGCTCGTCGAATACGCACGACGCGACACGAGCGTCGGCGACCTGGCGACCCTCGCCTGGCCGTTCCTCGAGCGGCTCGGCCAGATCACCGGCGAGACGACGAACGTCGCGATCCCAACCCCCGGCGGAGTCGCCCGGGTGGCCCAGGTGGACAGCAACCATCCGCTCGGCGCCGGCAACTGGGTCGGCAGCAGGATCCCCATTCACGCATCGTCCATGGGCAAGGTGTTCATGGCCTTCGGAGCTGCGCAGCCGCCGTTCGGCCGTCTCGCGCGGCTCGGGCCGAACACGATCACCGAGCTCGGCGACCTGCTCGCCGAGCTCGACCAGGTTCGGCGTGTCGGCTACGCCACGACGTGGGAGGAGCTCGACGCGGGGCTCTGCTCCACGGCAGCTCCGGTTCGTGGGTCGCGCGGAACGGTGATCGCGGCCATCTCGGTCTCGGCCCCCACCGTGCGCACGTCACGCGAGCGCCTGGCCCAGCTCTCCGCGCAGGTCGTCACCGAGGCAGACGCCCTGACCGACGCCATCCGCCTCTACCCGGGAGAACGAGGAGCATGACGAACGAAGAGATCCTGCAGCACATCTACGACGAGACGCTCGTCGGGAACAAGCCGGCGGTCGTGGAGCTCACCGCAGCCGGCATCGAAACAGGGATCCCGCCGGAGACGCTCCTGTTCGAGGCGCTGATCCCCGCACTCGAGGAGGTGGGGGCCCGCTTCGAGCGCGGCGACTTCTTCGTGCCGGAGATGCTGATCTCGGGCCGCGCCATGACGGGGGCGCTGGAGCTGCTGCGGCCCTTGCTCGTCGATTCCGGTGTGGAGAAGGTCGGCACGTTCCTGATGGGCACCGTCAAGGGGGACGTGCACGACATCGGCAAGAACCTCGTCGACATCATGCTGGAGGGTGCAGGCTTCAAGGTGATCGACATCGGCGTGCAGGTGGCACCGGACACGTTCGTGGAGGCGATCAGGGAGCACAAGCCGGACGTGGTCGGCTTCTCGGCCTTCCTGACGACGACGATGCCGATGTTCAAGGTGAACATCGAGGCGATCGAGAAGGCCGGCCTGCGCGACGACGTGATCATCATGGTCGGCGGCGCTCCCGTGACGCAGGAGTACGCGGACGTCGTCGGCGCCGACGGCTACGCCGCCGACGCGGCCAGCGCCACGAAGCGCGCCAAGGAGCTGCTGGCGCAGCGTCGTCCGCTCGCACCGGTCTGAGCCGGCGATCATGGGCGTCGTCACCGCCATCGAGCACGCATTCAAGAAGCCGGTCTTCGGCTGCCGCATGTGCGGCCAGTGCGTCCTGCACGACACCGGCATGACCTGCCCGATGACGTGCCCGAAGACGCTGAGGAACGGGCCCTGCGGCGGTGTACGCGAGAACGGCCACTGCGAGGTGAAGCCCGAGCTGCGCTGCGTCTGGGTGAAGGCGGAGGAGCGCTCACGCACGCTGCCGCTGCTGCCGGTCGCGTGGCGGCAGCATCTCCACGAGCTCCGCCCGCCGGTGGACAACCGGCTCTCCGGCACCTCGTCCTGGGCGAACCTGCTGAGCGGCCGCGACAAGGTGCGACCGGAGGGTTGGCAGGCGGCCGACGAGGGCGACACGGCGGCGTGACGACGTGACGACGTGACGACGTGACGAGGCTGCAGGAGCTGGTGGAGGCG
>DAIOGR010000109.1:0-6941 GCA_036745155.1 Gaiella sp. | reverse complement strand
CGGTGCTGGCACTCGCGATCTTCATCCTCGCGGCGATCATGCTCCGCATCGGCGAGCGAAGCGAGGAGCGGTGAGGGCCGGCCGGAGCGAGCAGATCGGGACGTACGTCGTCCTCGGCACGTTCGCGATCATCGCCATCTATCCGGTGCTGTCGATCTTCTTCCTGGCACTGCACACGCGAAGCGATCTCGTCACGGGCTTCGCGTTCCCGACGCATCCGAACCTCTCCAGCTTCAAGGCCGCGTGGACGGAGGGACGCTTCACGACCGGCTACGAGTCGAGCTTCATCGTCGCCGCCACGGTGACGGCCGTCTCCGCCGTGCTCTCGACGCTGATGGGGTACGCGTTCGGGACGATGCGGTTCTTCGGCGACCGTGTCGTCTTCCCGATCGTCCTGCTCGGGATCATCTTCCCGTACGAGGCGACGGTGATCCCGCTCTACTACGACTTCCAGAACGTCCCCCTGCTGCACTGGAACCTGCTCAACACCTACTGGGCGCTGATCCTGCCGCAGATCGGGCAGTCGGTCGCGTTCGGGGCCTTCTGGATGCGGGCCTTCTTCCGGTCGGTGCCGCGCTCGCTGATCGAGGCCGCGCGCATCGACGGCGCCACCAGCTTCGGCGTGCTCTGGCGGGTGCTCGTGCCGCAGGCGATGCCGGCCGTGATGACGATGTCGGTGCTCGTCTTCGTGTACACGTGGAACGAGTTCCTGCTCGCGCTGGTGCTCGTCTCCGGCAGCCAGTCGCACCAGACGGCGCCGCTCGGCCTGAGCTTCTTCGCGGGCGCGGCGCGCGCGGGCGACCCGACGAAGGTTGCCGCCGCCGCCATGCTCGTGGCGCTGCCGATCGTGCTCGTGTACCTGTTCCTGCAACGGCATTTCGTCCGTGGAATGCTCGGCGGGGCGATCAAGGAATGAGGCACCGATGGCACGGATAAAGCTCGTCTACCTGGGCGGGGGCTCGACACGGGCGGCCGGGACGATGGCGTCCTTCATGGCCAACGGCAGCGACTTCGACGGCTCCGAGGTCGTGCTCGTCGACCTCGATCCGGCGAGGCTCGGACTGATCAGGACGCTCGCGGAGAAGATGGCGCGCGCCCGCGGCCTCGACATCACGGTCACCGCGACGACCGACCGCCGCGCTGCGCTCGACGGGTGCGACGCCGTCCTCTCCTCCTTCCGGCCCGGCGGCTTCGAGGCGCGCGTGCACGACGAGCGCATTCCGCTCCAGCACGGCGTGATCGGCCAGGAGACGCAGGGTGCGGGCGGCTTCTTCATGGCGCTGCGCGCGATCAACGTGCTCAGGGACGTCTGCGGCGAGATGGAGGAGATCTGCCCGGACGCGTGGATCTTCAACTACACGAACCCCGTCAACATCGTGGCCGAGGCGATCACGCACAACTCGCCGATCAAGGTCGTCTCGCTCTGCGAGGGGCCGATCTACTTCCGCGACACGATCGCCGAGTCGGCGGGGCTCGACCCGGCGAAGCTGAACGTGACAATGGTCGGCCTCAACCACGGCTGCTGGGGCGTCGAGCAGGACTACGACGGCCGTGACCCGATGCCCCTGCTCGCAGAGGCCTGGGAGCGGCGGCGCGACGACCCCACGCTCGAGCCGCGCGCGCGGCGACAGCTGCAGCTCGCCGTCGCCATGGGCGCGATTCCCGCCGACTACTTCGAGTACTACTACTTCACCGACGAGGTGCTCGACGACCTGCGCGCCAAGCCGACGACGCGCGCCGAGGACATCCTCGGCTGGTCGACCGACTACTGGCGCCACTACGAGGACCAGGCGCAGAGCGACGACCCGCAGCTCGACCCGGATCGTTCACGCGGCGGCATCCACGAGCTCGAGCTCGCGATCGACGTGATGGACGCGATCTTCAACGACAAGGACGAGGTGCACCCGGTCAACATGCCGAACGCCGGCGGCGCACTGCCGCAGTTCCCCGAGGACCTCGTGGTGGAGGTGCTCGGCCGCTGCCACGCGGGCGGCATCGACGTGATCCCGTCGCGGCCCTTGCCTCGCCACGTGCGCGGCCTCGTCGAGATGCTCGGCGAGTACCAGGCGCTGGCGGCGGAGACGGCATGGAGCGGTTCCCGCCGGGACGGCATCCGCGCGCTCACGGCGAACCCGCTCGTGCGCCAGGTTCGGCTGGCGGAGCGGCTCTACGACGCGCTCGCGACGGCCCATCGGGATCACCTGCCGGACCGGCTCCGGGTCGGGTAGGGGCAGAGCATGGGCCCTCTCCTCCTCGGCGTCGACGGCGGCAACACGAAGACGCACGCGCTCGTGACGGACGCCGACGGCACGCTGCTGGGAACGGGCGACGCCGGCACGGCCGACATCCACAACGCGGCCCGCCCCGAGCTCGCGCTCGCCGAGATCGTGAGCGCCTGCGAGGCCGCCCTGGCACGCGCGGCGGTCGGGACGGCGGATGTCGGAGCGGCGGGCTTCAGCCTCGCCGGCGCCGACTACCCCGAGGACTTCGAGTTCCTCCGCACGGGGCTGCGCGAGCGTCTCGCCCTGCCCCGGGAGCCGGTCGTCGTGAACGACGCGGTGGGCGCGCTCCGCTGCGGCACCGACGACTCCGTCGGCGTCGCGGCCGTGCTCGGAACCTACTGCGCGGTCGCGGGGCGGAACGCGGACGGCGACCTCTTCCACTTCGGCTTCTGGCCCGACTCGACGGGGGCCTTCACCCTCGGCTCGGAGGCGCTGGCCGCGATCTGGAGGTACATGCTCGACCTCGGCCCGGCCACCTCACTGCTCGATCGCGCACTGGAGCGCTGGAACTGCGCCGACGCGGACGGCCTTCTCTACGCCTTCACGCGGATCGGGGGCCTGCCCGCGTCGGAGCCCGGCCGTTTCGCCGACGCCGTGCTGGACGAAGCGGAGGCGGGCGACCCCGTCGCGCGGGAGATCGTCCAGCTGGTCGGGGAGCGGCTCGGCGACTACGCCCGGGTCTGCGCCGCACGCACGGGCCAGGCCGGACGCCCCTTCCCGCTCGTCCTCTGCGGCGGCGTCCTACGCCACCCCTCCCCGCTCCTGCGCGCCGCGATCCACGAGCGCGTCCCGGAGGCGGTGCCGGTGTACCCGGACGTCGAGCCCGTCATCGGCGCGCTGCTGCTCGCCGCCGACAGCGTCGGCGCCCAGCCCGACCGCGAGCGGCTGAGGGCGGCCTCCGCAGCCGTGATCGGAGACTGATGGGCGGCATCCGGCTCGAGCGGACGACGAAGGTGTACCCGAACGGCGTCAAGGCGATCGACGGGGTCAGCCTCGAGATCCGCGACGGCGAGTTCATGGTGCTGGTCGGGCCTTCCGGGTGCGGAAAGTCGACGCTGCTGCGCATGATCGCGGGCCTGGAGGAGGTGACCGAGGGCCGCATCTTGATCGGCGAGGAGGACGTCACCGACCTGCGGCCACGCGACCGGGACATCGCGATGGTGTTCCAGAACTACGCGCTCTACCCCCACATGACGGTCGACGAGAACCTCGGCTTCGGCCTCAAGCTCCGCCGGGTGCCGAAGCAGGAGCGCCAGAGCCGGGTGGGCCAGGTCTCCGGCACGCTCGGGCTGAGGGCGCTGATGAGCCGCCGCCCGGCGTTCCTCTCGGGCGGGCAGCGCCAGCGCGTCGCGATGGGCCGCGCCATGGTGCGCGAGCCCAAGGCCTTCCTGATGGACGAGCCGCTGTCCAACCTCGACGCGAAGCTGCGCGTCGCCATGCGCGGCGAGCTCACCCGCCTGCACGACCGGCTGGGCGTCACGACCGTGTACGTGACCCACGACCAGGTCGAGGCGATGACCCTGGGCCAGCGGGTGGCCGTGCTGCGCGACGGGGTGCTGCAGCAGTGCGATACCCCCCAGAAGCTCTTCCACGAGCCGGCGAACCTGTTCGTCGCCGCGTTCATGGGCTCCCCGTCGATGAACGTGATCGAGGCCGAGATCGCGGGCGGGCGGGTCTCATTCGCCGGGTTCGACATTCCGCTGCCGGAGGGCTCGCAGGTCGCGAGCCTCGAGCGCATGGTGATCCTCGGCGTCCGCCCCGCCGACCTGCGGCACCCGGAGGAGGCGCCCGCGGCGCTGCCGCGCATCACCGTCTGCCCCGACGTGGTCGAGGATCTCGGCAGCTTCTCGAACCTGCTGTTCCCGGTCGACGCGCCGCGGGTGACGACCGATGCCACGCGCGCGGCGATCGAAGCCGAGGGAGACGACGACGCGACACTGCTCGCCGACGACCGGCGCGCACGGTTCTGCGCCTCGCTCGACGGCAGGCGCCAGGTGACCCTGGGGGAGGAGATCGAGCTGGCCGTCGACCACCGGCACCTGCACTTCTTCGACCCGGAGACGGGCATCAGCCTGACGCGGGCGAGCAGCCCCGCCGGCTGATCAGGCTTGTGCGCCTCAGCGGGCGAAGGCGCCTGCGAGCGGCGGCGGCACGAGGTCGATCGCCGTCCCCGCCTGCACGAGCTCCGCCTCGCTGACCGCGCCGCCGATTCCCGTTGGTGTCCCGACTGCGAGGCTCGCGTAGAGCACCGACCAGCGCAGGCGGTCGGCGGTCTCGGCGCCACGCAGGTCGGCCCAGACGTAGGCGGCGGCAAGCAGGTCGCCCGCTCCCGTCGTATCGACCGGCACCGGGGCCTGCTCGCAGGCGAAGCGCACGACCTCGCCTCCGTGGAACTGAACGGCCCCCTCGCCGGCGAGTGTGACGACCACGGTGTCCGCGAGCTGTGCGAGCGCTGCACCTGCGTCCTCCACCGTCGTCAGGCCGGTGAGCCCGAGCGCCTCGCGCTGGTTGACGAAGAGCGCGCGGGCTCCTGCCAGCGCGGCCGGCGGCCGGCCGGCGTAGGCGCGCCCGTCGTCGTCGCCGCAGGTCACGAAGGCCAGAGACCCCTCCGGGACGAGGAAGAGCTGGTCGAGGCTCGCAGCCACCGCCTTCGGCGCCTGGGCCGCGACGTCGGCCGCCGAGGCGCGCGCGCCCGGGTCGATCGTCACCATCGCCCGGTCGCCGCCGAACGGGAGCACCACCGTCGTCGGCGTCCGCGGCGCCGCCCGCGTGGCGACCGCCCCCACCCCCTCGGCCGCGAGCGTCGCACGGACGAGGTCGCCGGCCACGTCGTCGCCGAGCGGCGCGGCAACGGCGGCCGAGAGGCCCAGCCGGGCGGCGCCGACCGCGGTGATGGCGCCGCCTCCCGGCGAGCGCAGGAGCTCCGCGGCGAACCGCTCCTCGCCGAGGGCCGGCAGGGACTCGAGCCCGACGAAGGTCAGGTCGAGGAAGACGGGGGTGGCGACGACGAGATCGGTCACACCGGATTCGAGGATAGCGGTGTGCGCGCTCAGGCGACGAGCGCGCGGACGGCGTCGCCGGAGAGCTCGGACTTGTCGACGAAGCCGCGTGCCCCCGACTCGGCGATCAGCGGGCCGAAGTCGGAGCCGTCCCGGCTGGAGGTGAGCACGATCGCGGCCGGCGAGCCCGCCTCGCGCAAGCGATCCGCGACGTCGAAGCCGCTCATGTCCGGGAGCCCGATGTCCAGCAGGACGACGTCCGGGGCGAGCCGCAGCGTCTCCGCCACGGCGGACTCGCCGTCGCCGGCCGTCCCCAGGACGACGAAGCCCTCGGCCTCGAGCACCACCTGCGCCATCGCCCGGAACGACGGATGGTCGTCGACGATCAGGATCGTCTCGTTCAACATCGGCGACTCGTCACTCGCCCATCGTCTCACCATCGCGCCCACTCGCCAATCGCGAGCCGCGAGGCGTTAGCGAGCGGCGGCGAGCCGTTCGCGGAAAGCGCGTCGCAGCTCGTCAACGGAGCCTCCGGCGACGGTGCGGTCGGTGAGCTCCTGCTGCTCGGCCCGGTCGAACAGGTCGAGGAAGGCGCTGATCTTCGGCTCGGGCCGCGTCGGCCTGCTGCCCGGCCGCCACCCACAGCGCTGTTCCAACTGCAGCAGGTCGGCACGCTCGCCCTCGGTGAGCGTAGGCCCGTACCGTGCGAGCAGCTCGTCCAGCTCGCTGTGCAGCTGTTCCACTCGGTCCGCCATCGTGTGACGCCTCCGGCCCTACGCGAGCCGGTGGACGCTGCCGCCGTGGTCGCAAGCGGAGGGCGCGAAACCGAGCCCCTTCGCATCGGTGAACCACTTGACGGTCCCTGGTGCCACGGGTATCGACCTCCCTTACCTGTTCACGAACGGGTGGGGAAGGCGCTCACGCGCAGACCGGACTCGCTCTCAACTACGGCGAACGGTAGCAGCGCGCGCGAACAGGCCCCGACCTGCTTGAGTCCCACCATGGGACCGCTCTCTCGGCCTGGTGCGCGCTTCCTCGCCTACGGTCTCGCCGGCTGGGCGCTCGACTCGCTGTTCGTCTGGGCCCACACCGGGCGCCGGCGGCCGAGCAGCCTGCTCAACGTGCCCGTCTACGGGCTCGCGCAACCGCTGTTCGAGCCGGTGCACGAGCGGATCAGGCGACAGCCCCCGGCGCTCCGGGCGACCGTGTACGGCGCCGGAGCACTCGTCGTGGAGTACGCGAGCGGCCGACTGCTGCGCCGGCTCGTGGGCGACGCGCCCTGGGACTACAGCGGTGCCCGCTTCGCGGTCGACGGGCTCGTGCGGCTCGACTACCTGCCGTTGTGGGCCGCGTACGGTCTCGGCCTGGAGCGCCTCCACGACCTGCTCACGGGCCGGGCGGCGGGGTAGGCTGCGGCGCTCGGGCCGAGGGCCCTAGCGCAGGCGGTAGACGATGCGGCCGCGGTCGAGGTCGTACGGAGAGAGCTCGACCCGCACGCGGTCGCCGGGAAGCATGCGAATGCGGTAGCGCTTCATGCGACCGGCGGTGTAGCCGATCATCTCGTGGCCGTTGTCCAGCTTGAGCCGGAACATCCTGTTGCGGAGGGCTTCGGTGATCTCGCCCTCCATCTCGATCTTCTCTTCCTTGACGGCGATGGCGC